>NZ_KV839130.1:0-34517 GCF_001838845.1 Staphylococcus sp. HMSC36A10 | reverse complement strand
TTAGCGATTAGGGGCTCTTATGCAGTTGCTTTTATAAATCTTTGCTTTAAAATACTTATATTTCCGAGTACCAAATATGATACTTTTTTGCTTTTTATACTGCAACTGTATTCTTTTGTCCCCTTATAGTTTAGCGATTAGGGGCTCTTATGCAGTTGCTTTTAAGTTTACTTTACTCAAATTGCTGATATTTCCAAGTACCAAACATGATACTTTTTTGCTTTTTATACTGCAACTGTAATCCTTTTAGCCCCTTATATATTGTAAATAATTAGGGGCTCTTATGCAGTTGCTTTTAAATTTACTTTACTCAAATTGCTGATATTTCCGAGTACCAAATATGATACTTTTTTTGCTTTTTATACTGCAACTGTATTCTTTTGTCCCCTTATAGTTTAGCGATTAGGGGCTCTTATGCAGTTGCTTTTAAGTTTACTTTACTCAAATTGCTGATATTTCCAAGTACCAAACATGATACTTTTTTGCTTTTTATACTGCAACTGTAATCCTTTTAGCCCCTTATATATTGTAAATAATTAGGGGCTCTTATGCAGTTGTACATTTAGTATAACGTCTAAAATTCCCATTTTTTAATAACATAATTAAAATAATAATGAAAAACCTTTTATAAAAAGTAAAAAACACCAGAAGATTCACTTCTGGTGTTAACTAGACAAAATTATTCAGCTACTGCATATACAGAAACTTGTTTTTTGTCGCGACCTTTACGTTCGAATTTAACAACGCCGTCGATTTTAGCGAATAATGTATCATCGCCACCACGACCTACATTTTCACCAGGGTAAATTTTAGTACCACGTTGGCGATATAAAATTGAACCACCTGTTACGAATTGACCGTCAGCACGTTTAGCACCTAAGCGTTTTGATTCAGAGTCACGTCCGTTTTTTGTAGAACTTACCCCTTTTTTAGATGCGAAGAATTGTAAGTTTAATTTTAACATCGGAATGCACCTCACTTATAATTTAATCTAATATTCTCATTATATTCTTCTTCAATAGTTTGTAAAGACACAAGCATTGTTTGAAGAATTAGTTGCGCTTCATCGTTATTTGTATCAACGCTTCTTATATGAAAATGACCACCATTGTCGTCATAATTGATATCTGGTCTCTCAGATGTCAATCCTATAATCGCATTAACACTACCAAACAATACAGCTGAAGCTCCAGCACAAACGATATCATGACCATATTCACCATGGTCAGCATGGCCATCCATAATAACGTCTGTTACTTTGCCTTCATCATTAACTGTAATATCAACAGTAATCATAATAATTACGCGTTGATTTTATCGATTGTTAATTTAGTGTATGGTTGACGATGGCCTTTTTTACGTTTTGAATTTTTACGACGTTTGTATGTGAATACAGTGATTTTTTTACCGCGACCTTGTTTATTAACAGTAGCAGTAACTGTTGCACCTTCAACTGTTGGCGCTCCAACTTTAACTGAATCTCCACCTACAAATAATACTTTATCAAATGTAAAAGTATCTCCTTCGTTTACGTCTAATTTTTCAACGAAGATTTCTTGACCTTCTTCTACTTTGATTTGTTTTCCACCTGTTTCAATAATAGCAAACATACTTTGCACCTCCTGTATAATAAGTCACGCCATACATAGGTGACATTTCGTTATTGAGTCAAGCGTTTGCACTCTATGTTGTTTCGGTCGCAACTCGAGTCATTTATAAACATAAACTCTTCTCGTTTCTTCCTTCAACGCCTTGATTGACAATCGCTTTCTTTCAATAACTTCTGCAAATGAGTCAAGCGTTTGCACTCTGTGGGAAAATCGCTTTCTTCATTAAAAATGTTCTTGAACCTATATTTGAGCGGTTGTATGTAGCTACTTATAACTACTCAACTATTGCATCTTACCATTGACGACGTTTCATGTCAATGTCATTGTTTGTTTTTTTAAGGAACTTTATAATCAACGGATAAAGCATAATCAACAGTACAAAATTCATAATTAATGTTGGCAATAATCTAAAGACTACAAAATGAATAATATCAAATTGAATGAATCCTAACATACCGTATATTAATGCCACATAGACTTCTAATAATAAGGTGCTGGCTAATATAATAATGAATAACATCGAATGATCTTTGTAAAAAATTTTAAAGAATCGATCTATAAGTGCTAAAAATAATATATAGCCAAATAAGTACACTCCATAAATACTACCAAAGTATACATCAGTCATTACGCCTAAAAATATGCTGAGCAATAATGATACGCCAAAGCCACGATACACTACCATCATTAAAATATACATAAATGTAAGGTGTGGTACAAATACAAGTTCAAACTTACCTATGTGCATTGGAATAAGAAGCCCAATTGCAGTATCTATATAAAATAGTAAAATACCTATCAAAAAATAATACAGTGTACGCATTATTTATCCCTGCTTTCATCATCAGGAATTGTTTTAGGATCTCTTTTTGCAACATAAACATGACTCAAATCTGTTAAGTCTGCACCAGTCTTAACCCTAACTTCTTTAGCTAAGCCGTATTGATCATTTTGAACCTTAGTCACTTCTCCTATATATAAATTACTTGGTAGTTGATCAGCTAATCCACTTGTAACGACTTTATCACCTTTTGAGATATTATCTCTATTATTAATGTCACTAATTACAAGTTCTGAGTTCTTTTCATCATAACGATCAATTAAACCAAATATATTTTTAGAACCGTGTTGTATATTTACAGATAATTTACCCGCACGTGTATTAGTTGAGATTAAATCAACTTGTGAAGAAAATTTATTAACTTTAGTAACTCTTCCAACAAAACCTTGTGATGTCATCACAGCCATATTTGAAGTTATACCTGATTTAGATCCCTTATCAATTACAATTGTATTCATCCACTGATCCGGATTTCTTGCCAAAACCGTAGTAGAAATAGGATCAAATTTTGAAATATCTTTTAAATCAAGCTCTTTTTTTAATTTTTCATTTTCCGCTTCTAATTGTTGGTTCTTAGATTCTAACTGGCTAATCTTATTTTTAGATTCTTTAGAATCTCCTTTTTTAAAAAAGTCCCCAATCGTACCAGCAACAAAATTAACTGGATAACTCACAACTCGTTGTCCAAAAGACACAGAATCACCTATATATTGTTCAGGAGGTGATTGAGATTGTGAACGTATGGACAGCCCAATTAATGCAATAAAAACGATAATTGCACATAAAACAACAATTAATTTGTTATTTTTAAAAAACTTAAGCACCCAGAACACCTCTATTATGTCAAAATATTGTATATCCTTTTCTATTTTATATTACTCCCATTATGAAATAAAGCACTAACTACGAATTACTTTGAAAATGAACAACTCCGTAAAAAATTTGTGGCATTTTAAAAACAAAAAACTACTAGCAAACATTCCAGTCACTAGTAGTTTAAATAATCGATTTAAATTTTAAAATTATTTGTTTGTATCGTTCGAGGATTCACTGTTCGAATTCTGAAGTTGTCTCCAACGTGCGAATAAGTTCTGGGCCTTTTGTTGTTCATTAGCTTGTTTCTGTTTTGATTGTTCTGCCATTTGAACTACACCAACCTTTTAAATTTATTCTAGTGACAGGATAACTAAAATATATTTCTTATGCAATAATTTCCTATTGATAAGCATTTTCGGGTTTTAGTTGTAAATTTTGCCCTAATTCATTTAAGTCTTGTTGCATTTCAAATTCAGTATTGTAAACACGCATTGACTCATCTCCAAATTTATAAAGAATAAATTCGTCTCCTCTTTGACCTATAATATATTGATCATTATAAGCCATGCGATTCATTCCAGACACAGCCATAAACTCTTGTTTATCTATCATTTTAAATACATTTTTAATTTGGCTTAATGGTACATTCTTTATTAAATCATTTTCTTTTAATGAATATTTCTCACCACTTACATAAACATGTTGGGCATCATTAGTGGGTTGCGTAACTTGATTCATTTGATCATTATCGTGATTTACAGGATTCCAATCTTGTTCTTTTAAAAAAGGTGCGTATTTCAAGGCGATATAAACAATTATCACAATTGCTATTACTGCTATAATGTTTTTTATCATACTAAATATCAATCTCATAGTTCGCCTCCAATGTCTTCATCTAATTATATATTTTATTATGTATATTTTCCTCAGTCTTCAGCCTTAATCATGATATATCTTAGGACTGATGCACGTTCATTTAAAATAGCTTATAATTTTGTTATGATTTAAAAGCGTATGGGGAGGTTTGTAGCATTGAGTATACTAACAATTATTTTAATAGCACTATTAGTCATCCTCCTTTTTAGAGTTGGACTTTCTATTTTGCGATTTTTAATTTATGTCGGACTTGTTTTAATATGTATTTACTTAGGATATCAAGGTTTAATTTGGTTGCTCGATTTTTTTCAAATAAATAGTGGGTTTTTACCGCACTTTCAATTTAACAATTAAATTTATTCTGCATAACAAAACTCCTAATGTACTAGTTTAGAATTTTTTAACTAGTTCCACATTAGGAGTTTTAATTTGTTTTCAAGCACGGATACTACTTGATGAACAGATTACTATTACTTACGCCCAAATGCGTTAGATAAAAATCGTATCAGCGCGTAGCTACCACTTAGTAAAAGGCCCCAAACGATTCCAGTAAAAATTGAGCCAATTGCTACACTTAATAAAGGAAAAGCTTGTTTCGTAACGATCACACCTGCTAACGCCGTTACTAAAATACCTAACGTAGATAAAGCTAATGTTATTAATAGATTGCGCTTTGTTACAGGTTCATTTTTAATATTTAACTGCATGGTATAAACCATTGGCACGAGAACCCCGATAATAATAAATAGAGTCACTATTTTTCCTCCAATGAAAGTACTTCGTAGGTATTATACACAAGATACGTCATTAATTCTATCAACTTCAATCATTTTCATCAAAGTAACCCGCTTCAACAAGACTGGTAAATCTATTATCACCGATTATAATATGATCCAATAAATCTATCCCTAAAATCAAACCACACTCCTTCAACCTCATTGTTGTTATGATATCTTCTTGTGAGGGCGTTACATCACCGGATGGATGATTATGAACTGCGATGATTGCATTGGCATTTTCTCTCACCGCAATACTAAAAATTTCACGTGGATGTACAATCGAACTATTTAATGTACCTTTAAAAACACAGGTTTCTTTAATCACTACATTTTTTGAATTTAACAATAAAATGACAAAATGTTCTTGTGTTAAATCTTTCATTGTTGGAATCATATAATCAGCAACATCACTTGGTTGCGTTATTTTTATACGATTATTTTCAGCTCTTCTCCCCATCCTTTCCCCTAACTCAAATGCTGCTTTTAAAGTAATTGCTTTTTGTAATCCAATCCCTTTAACTTGTATCAAATCGTTAATTGAAGATTTTTTCAATTCATTCAGATTCGAAGCAGATTTAAGCAGTTCATTACTAATGTCTATGCTCGAGAATCCTTTTCTTCCGGTGTTAATTAATATAGCTAATAATTCTGTATTCGAAAGACTTTTTGCACCATGGCTTAACAAACGTTCTCTTGGCATTTCCGAAGTTACCATTTCTTTAATTTTCAAAAATATACGCCTCCTAAGAATTGATAGATATCATTATAAAAAAGTGAATTGATAAAAAAGGAAATAAATATAAATGGAACAAGGGGTAATAGTTTAATCGGCTTAAATATCATGGTAATTAAAGCAACTAAACCAGCAATGACAAATGTAAATAAAATGACATAAATAGTGAATTGGAGAGGGAAAAACAATGAAAGTGCAGATATTAGTAAAACGTCACCATAACCAATATATGCCCGAAATAAAAAGTAGAATATATGCGTGGTCATACTAATAATGATAAAAGCTACTGGATAAATCATACTTAACGAGAGAGAAACGATACAATAAATTATAATTAAGCGACAATCTAACATTAAAGAAGTGATATCGGTCATAGTAAAAATAAGCAGAAAAACATATGTAGTTATAAATAGCGTAGCATTTACGTTTGTGAAATCATACTTAATAAAGACGATAGGTATTAAAGCAAAGGTTTCCCCTAAGAAATGTGTTAGGGAAATACGCTTTCGACAGTTTCGACATCGCCCTTTTAATAATAAAAAACTAATAATCGGCATTAATTCATACCATTTGAGTGACGAATTACAATAATCACATTTCGATCTTCTATGTAAATAATCAAATGACGTTTCTTCTATAGATATAAATTGATATAGAAAACTAAAGATACAACTGCAACTATAAGATAACAATACTACCAAATGACAACCTCCTTATGTAAATTATAGTTAGTTATTACCAAAATGTAAATATACACTATTTTTCAAGAATTGAACCGCTTTTTCATTTAAATTTTTCAATACTGCTAAGCATAATTGATGGATACTTTAACAACCCATTACTGCTCGGCAAAATTAATAATGGCAAGAAATTGAACCTTATAAACACATACGATTTAGAGCATAAAAAATAACCATGAAGCTCTACCTATTGATTAAATAGATTCTTCATGGCTATTTTAGTTTTAGTTTTAGTTTTATAATGCTTCAAAGTCTAATTTTGATTTAACTTCACTTATGAAATACAGACTACCGGTAATTACTAATGTATCACCTTGATAATTTTTTATAAATTCAACGTAGTCATCTACTAATTGTATTTCATCATTTTCAATACTACCTACAATTTCTTCTTTGCGTAACGCTTTCGGAAAATCAAATTCAGTTGCATAAAACGTATGCGCAATTAAACTTAAATGTTTGACCATCTCGTTAATCGGTTTTCCGTTTATTGCTGAGAACAAAATATCTACTTTTTCTTTATCATGGTACTGTTTAATTGTATCAATTAGAGCATCTATACTCTCTGAATTATGTGCGCCATCCAAAATGATTAAAGGTTTGTCATGCACCTGCTCAATACGTCCAGTCCAACGAACTGATTCAATACCGTCTATCATCTTATTGAAATCTAATTCAATTAATCCTTGTTCATTTAATTCAATAAGAGCTGTTATGGCTAATGCAGCATTTTGTTTCTGATGTTCACCTAACATACTTAAAATGATTGTTTCTAATTCATAATCTTTATAACGGTAAGTAAATTCATCATTTTGCGATACAACAACAATTTCTCTATCTAATTCAATTGGCTTTGCATGTTGTTCAATTGCGCGTTCACGAACATATTTTAATGCATCTTCATTTTTAACAGCATATATCACTGGAACGTTAGGCTTTATAATCGCGCCTTTATCCCTAGCAATATCTAGATAAGTGCCACCTAAAATATCTGTATGGTCTAGACCGATACTAGTTAAGATTGATAAAACCGGTGTAAAGACATTTGTCGAATCGTTCTTTATACCCAATCCAGCCTCAACAATGACAAAATCAACAGGATGTATTTCACCAAAATATAAAAACATCATCGCTGTGATTATTTCGAATTCAGTTGCAACACCTAAATCTGTTTCACGTTCCATCATTTCACTTACTGGTTTAATACGTGATACTAATTCTACAATAGCGTCATTTGATATTGGCACACCATTTAGACTAATTCGTTCATTAAATGTTTCAATAAACGGCGACGTAAATGTACCTACTTCATAACCATTTTCAACTAAAGCTGTTCTAAGGTAAGCAACTGTAGAGCCTTTACCATTTGTGCCACCTACATGAATACCCTTAATGTTATTTTGAGGATTATTAAATTGTGCTAGCATCCATTCCATACGTTTAACACCTGGTTTGATGCCAAATTTAGTTCTTTCGTGTATCCAATACAAGCTCTCTAGGTAATTCATTGTTACTAACTCCTATGCTTTTAATTGTTCAATTCTTGCCTTCACACCATCATATTTTTCTTGATAATCTTGTTTTTTACGTTTTTCTTCATTTATAACCTTTTCAGGTGCTTTACTTACAAAGTTTTCATTAGAGAGCTTTTTATCTACTCTATCTAATTCGCTTTGAAGTTTAGCTAATTCTTTTTCCAAACGGCTGATTTCCTTATCCATATCAATTAGCCCTTCTAATGGTAATACCACTTTACCTGCAATTACAACTGATGTCATTGCTTTCTCAGGAATTTCCACGTCAGTGCTAATATTTAAGGTACTAGGATTACAGAATTTGATTAAATAATCTTTGTTTTGTGATAAAGTTGTTTCAATTTCTTTATCTTTAGCTTGAATTAAAATAGGTATTTCTTTAGACAATGGCGTATTTACTTCTACACGTGATTGTCTTACAGATTTAATGATTTCAACAAGTTGTTGCATTGTTTGTTTACTTTCTTCAAAAATCAATGATTCACGCACTTCTGGCCATGAAGCTTTAACAATTGTGTCACCTTCATGTGGTAAACTTTGCCATATTTTCTCTGTTACAAATGGCATGAATGGATGTAGCATTCTCATAATATTGTCTAAAGTATAACTCAATACTGAACGTGTAACTTGTTTTTGTTCTTCATCATTACTATTCATTGGAATTTTACTCATTTCAATGTACCAATCACAGAAATCATCCCAAATGAAATTATATAATGCACGTCCAACTTCGCCGAATTCATATTTGTCACTTAAATCAGTAACTGTTGCAATCGTTTCATTTAAACGTGTTAGAATCCATTTATCTGCTAATGATAAGTTACCACTTAAATCGATATCTTCAACTTTAAAGTCTTCACCGATATTCATTAAACTGAAACGTGCCCCATTCCAGATTTTATTGATAAAGTTCCACACTGACTCAACTTTTTCAGTTGAGTATCTTAAATCATGTCCTGGAGATGAACCTGTTGCTAAGAAGTAACGCAAGCTATCAGCACCGTATTCGTCAATAACATCCATTGGATCCACACCATTACCTAATGATTTACTCATCTTACGCCCGTCTTCAGCACGAACTAAACCGTGTAATAATACATCATTAAATGGACGACGATCTGTAAATTCTAAGCCTTGGAATATCATGCGTGCTACCCAGAAAAAGATAATATCGTAACCTGTAACTAAGGCATTTGTTGGGTAGTATCGTTTAAAGTCTTCACTTTCTAAATCAGGCCAACCTAACGTAGAGAAAGGCCATAAAGCACTTGAGAACCACGTATCTAATACATCTTCATCTTGTTGCCAATTTTCAATATCAGTTGGCGCTTCTTCTCCAACATATATTTCGCCTGTTTCTTTATGATACCAAGCCGGAATTTGATGACCCCACCATAATTGTCTTGAAATCGTCCAATCTCTAATATTTTCCATCCATTGGTTAAATGTATGTTCGAAACGTTGCGGATAAAAATCAATACGATCATCTGTTTTTTGGTTATCTAATGAACGTTTCGCTAAGTCTTCCATGCGCACAAACCATTGTGTTGATAAATATGGTTCAACAACAGCGCCAGATCGTTCTGAATGACCTACAGAATGAACATGATCTTCAATCTTGATAACTAAATCTTGTTCTTTTAAATCTTTAACTAGCTGTTTACGACAATCAAAACGGTCCATACCTTCATATTTACCCGCTTTGTCGTTCATTTTACCATTTTCATCCATAACGATAATATTTTCTAATTGATGTCTTTGACCAATTTCAAAATCATTAGGGTCATGTGCTGGTGTCACTTTCATAGCACCAGAACCGAAGTCTATATCAACATACTCATCTGCTAAAATAGGCAGTTCGCGTCCTACGATTGGTAATATAACAGTTTTACCGATTACATCTTTGTATCGTTCGTCATTAGGGTTAACAACAATCGCTGTATCACCTAACATCGTTTCTGGTCTTGTTGTTGCAATTTCAATAAAACCTTCACCATCAGCGTAAGGATATTTAAAATGATAAAACGCACCTTGAACATCTTCATGTATTACTTCAATATCAGATAAAGCTGTACGTGCTTTAGGATCCCAATTTATAATACGTTCGCCACGATAAATAATTCCTTTATTGTATAAATCAACAAAAACTTTTTTAACTGCTTTACTTAAACCTTCATCTAAAGTAAAACGTTCTCTACTATAATCTAAACCTAGACCTAATTTAGCCCATTGCGCACGAATAAATGACGCATACTCTTCTTTCCAATCCCATGCCTGTTCTAAAAACTTTTCACGACCAAGATCATATCTAGTTATTCCTTGTTCATTTAATTTAGCTTCTACCTTTGCCTGTGTCGCAATACCAGCATGATCCATACCTGGTAAGTATAACGTATCGTATCCTTGCATACGTTTCATACGTGTAATGATATCTTGTAAAGTCGTATCCCATGCATGTCCTAAATGTAATTTACCAGTTACATTTGGTGGCGGGATAACAATTGTATATGTTTCTTTTGATTTATCTTCTGACGGTTTAAAATAACCATTCTTTACCCATTCTTCATAACGTCCCGCTTCAACTTCACGAGGATCATATTTTGGTTTCATTTCCATTTGCTATACCTCCTAAAAAAATAAAAATATCCATCCTATATACAAATAGGACGGATATTCCGTGGTACCACCTATATTCAAGAAGGATGATTAATATCAAATTCACTCTTTTAACATAATTGGAATAATCATACCAATACTATCATCGTGAAATTTGAAATGCTTCATCTCTTCAAGCACTCTAGATTATGATTAACGCTCAAACACGTCTTAGCCTACTATTAATCACGTTCAGCTAAGATACTCTGTGGGCTACCTTCAGTAAAAATCATTTACATACTCACACCAAATCATATGCTCTCTTTAAAATAATTTGAACTTACTCTTCCCAAATCCTATATTAAACTCTTAACTTATAGTATAATGATTGACAAAATAAGTCAATGTATAGGTGGGAATAAAATGAATGAATGCGCATTTGGTACTAAAGATCCAGTCTACTTAGACTATCATGATCATGTATGGGGACAACCGCTCTATGATAGCAAGGCATTGTTTAAACTTTTAGCATTAGAATCACAACATGCTGGGCTATCTTGGTTAACTATTTTAAAAAAGAAAGAAGCCTATGAAGAAGCATTTTATGATTTCGAACCAGAAAAGGTAGCACAAATGACCGCTCAAGATATCGACCGCTTAATGACTTTTCCAAATATCGTTCATCATCGTAAAAAATTAGAAGCAATTGTTAATCAAGCTCAAGGGTATTTAAAAATTGAACAAGCATATGGTAGTTTTAGTAAATTTTTATGGTCATATGTAAATGGTAAGCCTAAAGATTTGCAGTATGAACATGCTTCTGATCGTATCACAGTTGATGATACTGCAACACAACTATCTAAAGATTTAAAACAATACGGGTTTAAATTTTTAGGTCCAGTAACAGTATTTTCGTTTTTAGAAGCAGCCGGTTTATATGATGCACATTTAAAAGATTGTCCATCAAAGCCTAAACACAATTAATTTGCTATAGCATCATAAAGTAAACGAGACATCATCTATTTTTAACTAATAGACTGTCTCGTTTTTTGATGTGAAAATTTATTCAAATCATAAGTTAAAGTTCCAAGTTAATGCACTGCTAATATTAGATATCTTAATCTAAAAATAGATGTACAACCTTTGCTTAAACCTTAATAATGAATTCTATCCTAAGCATAAATCAACTTAATTGGATGATAGTTTCTAATCTTCACGCTTATTCGAACGATATTTTAAAAAGTAATTAATTCCTGGTGCAATAATAAATAGGATGAAAAAGATTCGGAAAATATGATAACTCGTAATCATAGCAACATCGGCACCAGTAGCTAATGCAACTAAAACTATCTGATTAACCCCTCCTGGTGCTGCACCAAGAAACAATTCATTAATAGGATTATTATCAAAGAAATGTATGACATAAACCATGATTAGCGCACCAATTATCAACATAATATTTTGAATTGTAATTGCGATTGCTAGTCTACCTTTTAAATCTGACAATAAATGCGCAATTTGAACTCCAATTCTAATCATATATATTAGTTGTGCCATGTTCAACAACCAATGATCTAGTGTAAATGTTAAACCTGTAGAAAAATTCCAAACAATTAATACAATGAGTGGTGCTAATAATTGAAATGTTGGAAACTTTATTTTAGACATAATTAGATAAACTATAAAGATAGCTATCGCTAAAATAACTATTTGCCCTATGTTTAATACTTGTGATAAAGGCAAGACTTTTGTTAACTTTCCATTCGCATGCATGTTACCATCATGAAAAAAATATGAAATGAACGGTACTAAAACAACAACAAATATAATTCGTGATGTTTGCGTTAAGCTAACAACTAACAAATTAGCACGTTTGTCTTGTTCAGCCATGACCAGCATTTGTGTTAGTGCTCCTGGTATAACACTTAAAATAGCTGTTTCCGTATTAATACGTGCAATTTTTTTAAAAATAAATGCCATTACTATTGCAATTAATAATATCGAAATAGATACAACAATAATCGAAAGCCAATTGTCTTTAATATCCATAACGACATTTTTCGTAAACGTTGATCCGATTTGCACCCCTAATAGTACAATCCCTAATTCACTAAGTAAGAATGGCCATTTAATATCAAGTTTGAAAACTTTCACACAAATGATTGATGCGATAATAGGACCAAACATAAATGGGAGTAATACGTGCGATGAATACAATATAATACTAATAAAAAATGATAAAACGAACACAATGAAATTATTTCTATATATCATTGTCATGTTTTCCACTTCTTTCAATAAAAAATAAAATGACTAAATTGCTGCTTGAGCTTCACGTTTGTTAAGATAACAATATCCGCTAGCAGTTTTGACTACAAAGCATATATGGACTTTCACTATCAAGTCGCCGCCCATGCCTGATATACATTTAAAAAGAGCCTGAACAAAGTTCAGGCTCTCAATTTGTCCGTATATTTATTTTACAATACGACTTAAAGCCGTATCAAATGCTTGAATCGTTTTTTCAATATCTTCTTTCGTGTGTGCCGTAGATAAGAATGTACCTTCAAATTGAGATGGTGGTAAAAACACACCTTCTTTTGCCATTTCTCGATACATTTCTGCAAATAATTTCAAATCACTTTTATTCGCTTGTTCAAAATTAGTTACAGGTCCTTCATTTAAGAAATAACCAATCATTGAACCTGCTCTATTTACAGTTATTGGTACATTGTGTTTAGCAAATACACGCTTTAAACCGTCTTCAAGTATATCGCCTAACATATTAAAATACTCATATGTCTCTGGCGTTAATTGGCTTAACGTTTCATAACCACTTGTCATTGCAAGAGGATTTCCTGATAACGTACCCGCTTGATAAATATTTCCTAATGGTGCTATATGATCCATGATTTCTTTTTTACCACCAAAAGCACCTACAGGTAGTCCTCCACCGATAACTTTTCCTAAGCAAGTTAAATCTGGTGTCACACCAAAGTAACCTTGTGCACAATGATAACCGACTCTGAAACCAGTCATTACTTCATCGAAAATTAGCAATGCGCCGTATTCAGTCGTAATATCTCTTAATCCCTGTAAAAAACCTTCAATCGGTGGTACGACACCCATATTACCAGCAACAGGTTCTACGATTACACCAGCAATATCGTCTCCAAATTTTTCGAAAGCGATTTTAAGTGCATCTAAATCATTGTATGGAACTGTAATTGTATTTTTAGCAATACCTTCAGGCACACCAGGAGAATCCGGCAATCCTAATGTTGCCACCCCAGAACCAGCTTTGATTAATAACGAATCACTATGACCATGATAGCAACCTTCAAATTTCACAATTTTATTTCTGCCAGTATAACCACGTGCTAATCTTAAAGTATCCAATGTAGCTTCTGTACCAGATGACACCATACGCACTTTTTCTATTGAAGGTACTCGGTCAATAACGAGCTGCGCCAATTTATTTTCAAGTAATGTTGATGCACCAAAACTTGTACCTTTATCAATTGCTTCATGTAAATGACTAATAACTTGAGGGTCTCTATGTCCTAAAATAAGTGGCCCCCAACTTAGTACATAGTCGATATACTCGTTACCATCGATATCATAAATTTTTGAACCTTTACCGTGATCCATAAAAATTGCTGGTGTAGCTACTGATTTAAATGCGCGTACTGGACTATTTACACCACCAGGCATTAAAGTTTCAGCAACCTTCATTGCTTCTTCTGATTTCGTATATCTCATAAAGTAAATTCCTCCTACAGTTTATGGAAAATCATAAATATAAAACCTTATTTATCTAAATAGCGACAAATGTCCTTTGCAAAATACGTAATAATCATATCAGCACCTGCACGTTTCATTGAAACCATTTGTTCCATAACGACACGTTCTTCATCTATCCAACCATTTTGTGCCGCTGCTTTAGTCATACTATATTCTCCACTCACATTATATGCAACAACTGGAACATTCGTATGATTTTTAACATCTCGAACTATATCTAAATAACTTAGAGCAGGTTTAACAATCATCATGTCGCACCCTTCTTTAAGATCACTTTCTAATTCACGAAGTGCTTCCAAACGGTTAGCAGGGTCCATCTGATACGTTTTTCTATCCCCAAATGATGGCGCTGAATCTGCTGCATCTCTAAAAGGTCCAAAGAAACTTGATGCATACTTGACACCATAACTCATTATAGGCATATTGTAATAGCCGGCTTCATCTAATCCACGACGAATTTCAGCAACAAAACCATCCATCATATTACTTGGCGCAATAATATCAGCACCAGCTTCCACTTGAGAAATTGCTGTTTTAACAAGTAGTGGCAATGATTTATCATTGTCAACGTCATGTGTATGGTCATCAATCACGCCACAATGACCATGATCAGTATATTCACATAAACAAGTGTCTGCAACAATTAATAAGTCATCATACATTTTTTTAGCAATACGTGTTGCCTGTTGAATAACACCATCGTGAATGTATGCACCAGTACCTATATCATCTTTTGAGTTTGGAACACCGAAAAACATAATGGCACGTATGCCTAAGTCATAAGCTTCTTTTAATTCACTTTCAAGTAAATTCAAACTGATTTGGTATACACCTGGCAATGACTTAATTTCTTTTTTCACATCGTCTTTTTCAACTACAAAAATTGGATATATTAAATCTTCTTTTCTTACATGATTCTCTCTAACCATATCTCTCATTGTCGCTGATGATCTCAATCTTCTATGTCTATCAAATTTCATTTTTAGCCCCTACTTTCTAAAATCTTTTCAATTAGTGATTCGAGTGTTTGAATTTCTGCAATTGTTACTGGTTGTTGATATGATTTAATGGTCCGTGCTGTTTGTTCTCCAATAGCAAAATACGACTTGAATTTTGGTACAAATCCTTCATTAAAATAATAACGTACTGCCGACGAACTTGAAAATGTTAATGCATCGATTTGTTGATGTTCTATCATTTCTTTAACATCTTGTATATTTTGTTTGTTAGGCACTGAAGTATATAAATCTATTTTAACAACTTCATTATCTTTAGATAACGCTGCTAATAACAATGGTCTCGCCAATTCACTCGAAGGCAAAAGTATTTTTTGGTTAGTTTGATTAAATGATTTTAAAAATCCTTCTTGAGAAAAGTCGTTTGGCATAAAATCAACTCGAATGCCAAGTGATTCACAATATTGCGCTGTCTTACTTCCTATCACAGCAATGTTATCAACATTAATTCCTTTTAGATATTTATAAAAGAATTTCACAGCATTTTTAGATGAAAAAATAAGCCAGTCATAGCGTTGATTTAACAAATGAATATCAAAATTTAGTGGCTTTATATCAATAAAGGGTTTGTGAATAATTGATACTAAATCACTTTGCATGTCATTTGTTTGTGTCATAACTACAACTGGCTTCATATTTAAACGTCACTCCATTATTTAATGTTGTTCATTTAAGCGTTTTATAATTTCATAAGCACCTTGCTCTTTTAATTTGTTACTCACTGTTTTGCCTAACTCAACCGGATCTGTTCCGTTCATTGTATATTCAAATCGTTCTTTACCATCTGGGGTCATAATTAAACCTGTAAATTCGATTTCTTTTTGATCTGAGATTGTAGCATATCCTGCAATTGGCACCTGACAACTACCATCCATTTCTGCTAAAAACGTTCGTTCAGCAGTCACACATTTTGCAACCTCATCATTATGTACTTTGCTTAATAATGTTAATAGTTCTTCATCGTCACTACGACATTCTATCCCTAAAGCACCTTGTCCGATTGCAGGTAACAATGTATCTCTATCAAGATAAGATGTTACAATATCATCTGACCAGCCCATTCTTCTTAAACCAGCTGCAGCTAAAATAATCGCATCATAATCTTCAGTTTGTAACTTTTCTAATCGTGTATCTATATTACCTCTAATCCATTTAATCTCTAAATTAGGATACTTAGATAATATTTGTGCACCACGACGTAATGAACTAGTACCAATAATACTGCCTTCTGGCAATTGGGATAGTGGTGTATGTGTTTTAGAAATATACGCATCAAAAGGTAATTCTCTATCAGGGATACAACCTAATGTTAAACCTTCCGGAATTACACTTGGTACGTCTTTAAGCGAGTGTATTGCCATATCGATATTTTTTTCAAAAAGTTCATGTTGTATTTCTTTAACAAATAAGCCTTTGCCTCCGACTTTAGACAATTGTTTATCTACTATACGATCGCCTTTCGTGACAATTTCTTTAATTTCAATTTCTAGATTTGGCTCGACAGCTTTTAATTTATCAATAAATTGCTGGCTTTGTGTTAAAGCTAATTTACTTCTTCTGGAGCCAACGACTAATTTACGCATGTTCAATTCCTCCTAGGAACGGATTGCTCTAGATTATTTTCTCAATTCACAAAATGTGTTGCAAAAAATAAATTAATCATATTTAAGCAAAATAAAATAATGTTATAGTATATTAAATATCTTGAATTCAACCATTTGTTGATTCTAAGTAAAATATAACTTCCATATAATACTGTAATAATTGAAGAGAGTATTACCTTCGGGTCAATGAATATACGTTCACCAACTGAAATTACACCCCACTGTGTACCTAAAATAATACTAAATATGAGAATTATCCACCCACTTAACGTTGAGTAAAACACAATTGATTCAAGTGTAGCAACGCTACCAATTCTAAAGTATTTTTGATCAAAACGTTTTTCCTTCAAATTACGGTATTGCATGATATACAGTAATGCATTGACAAAAGCTAAGGCAAAGAAGACATAACTTAACACAGCTAGACCGATATGGACTAACAGTAACTCGTCTACAACAGCAATTTTCTGAACCTTATTAGTATAATGTGTCGGTTGAAATGTATTCATCCCTAAAAGTGTTAACCCTATTAAATTCAAGAAAAACACAGAGAAATTCAAAACTTTGATAAGGTTAAGAATTAAAGAGATTGAAATAATCAGCCAACTTAAAGTATAGAATACATCTGAAATAGACCCTAATGGAATATGTCTAGTTTGTATAATAAAAATAGATAAAGAGATTGTTTGTAAAACCCAAACAATCCCCAATAAATATATGCCTAAACTTCTAATCTTATGACTTTTTTGTACAAAATCATAAAAATAGCAAATGATACTGATTAAGTATATTAATAATATAATTTCATTGAATCGAATAAACAGGTTTTCTTGCATATTATCACCATATTAATATGCTTATTCAAAACTAAAGATACGTCGCGCTGAAATTTCCTTGACCTTGCTTTCTTTTTGTTGCTTCGCTTGCTCATGAGGACATTCAGCTTCGATATCAAATATATTTTGAAATAGCTCTAATTTTTCATTACTTTTCTTATCACTACTTAATTCTTTGGCCTGTTTAATAGGATCTTTCAACATTTGATTGATGATACTTTTTGTATGTTTAGATATAATTTTACGTTCTCTTTCGCTTAACCCTGGCAATTTACGATCAATACTGTCCATCGTTTCTGCTTGAATTGCCATAGCTTTTTCACGTAAAGCTCTAATCACTGGAACAACACCCAACATACTAATCCACTCATTGTGTGCATGTATTTCTGCAGGAATTTGTTCCGAAATTGTTGCAGCCGCTAATTGTCGCTCACGTAAGTTTGCATCAACTAAACCTTTTAAGTCATCAACATCATAATTAAAGATGTTTGTGATGGCACTAATACCAGGTTCAATATCTCGAGGAACTGCAATATCAATCAATACTAGTGAATCTTGCTTTCTATTTTCTGCAATTCTTTCTATCATTTCATTTGTAATGATATAAGATTGTGCACTCGTTGAACTAATCACAATATCTGCACTTTCAAGTAAATTTGGTAATGATGATAGTTCATCATATTTCACTTGATGCTTTGCTGCTAATTTCATAGCATTTTCAATTGTTCTATTTACTACTGTAATATCAGTAATTCCAGAACCAAGAAGATTTAATAGTGATAATTCACTCATTTCCCCTGCACCAATAATGATAGCTTGCTTACTTTTCAATTTGCCAAATACTTTTTTCGCCAACTCGACCGCAGCATAAGACACACTTACAGCATTATCAGCTATATCTGTTTCATTATGTGCTCTTTTTGCAAAAGTAATTGCCTGTTTAAATAGATGATTAAAAATTGTTCCTGTCGTACCTGTGCTTTGCGCTAAGAAAAATGCATCTCTTATTTGACCTAAAATTTGAGTTTCTCCAAGTACGATTGAATCTAAACCAGAAGTGACACGCAATAAATGTTCTACTGCTTCGTCCCCCACTTTTACTTCTGACATTGCTTTAATATCATCTACTTCAAATCCAAATGCACGAGCTAGAAATCGTTGAATATAGTAACGACCTGTGTGAATTTGATCAACAACAGCATATACTTCAGTTCGATTACATGTTGATAATATGACATTTTCTAAAATAGATTTAGTTTCATATAAATCTTCATGGGCAATTCGTAAGGCATCATCTCTAAAAGCAACTTGCTCTCTTAGTGCAACATCAGCTGTGCGATGATTTATACTAATTGCAATAAAATGCATTTGAAACGCCCCCATATATACTAACAATACAAATATTATAACATAATTTAAAATCCAATTAAGTACGATGCTTAAATAAATTATAATCTTTCTAATTTACTTTTGAGTTTTTGACAAAATGATGAACGTTGAAAAATGTTATCAATTGTGTACTAATTAAAAGTTTCGTGCTTACATTATTTTTAAAATTTTTGTATAAGTTTTGTCGTACAAAAACTATGAAATATACGGTTCAATTAAATTCCATATTTGTTGTTGTTTATTATTTTGAATTGATGAATAACTTACAATTGTATCGTCTGGGTCCATATCTAATTGTGTCTTAATATTTTTAATATGCTTTTGAACCTTACCTTTTGGAATTTTGTCTTCTTTAGTGCATATAACTAAAGTAGGAATATCAAAATGTTTCAAATAATTGTACATTAAGATATCATCTTGTGTTGGATCATGTCTTAAATCAACTAATTGAATAACTAATTGCAAATTCTCTCTCTTAGTTATATATTCCTCAATCATTTTCCCAAATTTTTCACGTTGTGTTTTACTTACTTTAGCATATCCATACCCTGGAACATCCACAAAAATAAGTTGTTCATCTATATTATAAAAATTTAACGTTTGCGTTTTGCCGGGTTGCTGTGATGTACGTGCCATATTTTTTCTGCCAATCATACTATTGATAAATGTAGACTTACCTACATTAGATCGACCGCTCAGTGCAACTTCAGACAATTCTGTTTCTGGATATTGTTCTTCTTTTACTGCACTAATGATTAATTCTATATTATTAGGATTAACTTTCATTTTATATCCTCACTTTTTTATATTCTCTTTCAATTCTACCATTATATAATATTTGAACCTTTCGGTATACATTATAAAAAAGCTCCGATCAAAGTTAAACTATTTGAGCGTCAACTTTGATTGGAGCTTTTCACTTTTATAACACATCAATGATTAAGCTGATGTTTTACTATTATTAATTAAATTACCTTCTGCGTCGTATAGTTCTGGTTCAGTTTCTTCATTAATTGTTTGTGCTGTAATAACTACCTTCGTTACATTTTCGTTAGAAGGCACATCAAACATAATATCGATTAACGATTCTTCTATGATTGAACGTAAACCACGCGCACCTGTTTTTCTTTCAATTGCTTTTTCACTAATTGCTGATAAAGCTTCTTCAGTGAACTCTAAATCCACATCATCTAATTCCAGCATTTTAGTATATTGTTTCACAAGTGCATTTTTAGGTTGCGTTAAGATGTTTTTCAACGCAGTTACATCTAATGTTTCTAAATTAGCTACAATTGGCACACGTCCGATAAATTCAGGAATCAAACCATAGGCTTGCAAATCTTCTGGGCGAATTTGTGCTAATAATGCTTGTTCGTCATATTTATCAGCTTCATTGCTTGAGAAACCAATAACTTTTTCACCAAGACGGCGCTTAATCACTTCTTCAATACCATCAAAGGCACCACCAAGAATAAATAAGATATTTGTTGTATCAATTTGAATCATTTCTTGGTTTGGATGTTTGCGTCCACCTTGTGGCGGAACACTTGCAGTCGTACCTTCTAAGATTTTAAGCAATGCTTGTTGAACACCTTCACCTGAAACGTCACGTGTTATAGATGTGTTTTCAGATTTACGTGCAATTTTATCAATTTCATCTACATAAATAATACCTTTTTCGGCTTTATCAATGTCAAAGTCAGCTGCTTGAATTAATCTCAACAAGATATTTTCAACATCATCGCCTACATAACCAGCTTCAGTTAAACTTGTCGCATCTGCAATTGCAAATGGTACATTCAACGTCTTGGCTAATGTTTGAGCTAATAATGTTTTACCACTACCTGTTGGCCCAATTAATGCAATGTTACTTTTTTGTAATTCAACATCATCTTCTTTTGGTCCTAATTGTTGAATACGCTTATAGTGGTTATAAACAGCTACAGCTAAAGATTTTTTAGCTTTTTCTTGACCAATAACATATTCGTTTAAATGATCCATAATTTCTTTAGGAGTAGGTAATTCTGTCATCGCTTCAGAAGTGTTTTGAGCTAATTCTTCTTCGACGATTTCTGAGCATAATTCAATACACTCATTACAAATATATACACCACTTCCTGCTACAAGTTTTTTTACTTGATCTTGGTCTTTTCCGCAGAAAGAGCATTTCAAATTTTCTTCATCTTCATTGAATTTAAACATTCTTTTTACACCCCTATTCGTTAAAGACTATACTAGATTGGATATTACAATGCAACATATTAACATACAAACTTTTTGCTTAAAGAATAGTAGCAGATACATAAGCTATGCATCTGCTACTCATTTTTGTAATTTAATATTTAATGAAGATTAATCTTCTTTAGTTCCTTCAACGAACTTTGCGTTATCTCTTAATAAATCGATAACTTTTTGGATACGAACATCATTTTTAATGATATCAGTATTACCTAAAGTATTTTTGATATCTTCAACTGAGATATTAAATTGTTTACTCATTTTTTCTAATTCTTTATCGATATCTTCATCAGTAGCTTCGATTTTTTCAGCTTCAGCGATCGCAGTTAAAGTTAAGTTAGTTTTAACACGTTGTTCTGCATCGTCTTTCATTTGCTCTCTTAATTGAGTTTCATCTTGACCTGAGATTTGGAAGTACGTTTGTAAATCTAAACCTTGTTGTTGAATTCTTTGTGCAAATTCAGACACCATACGATCTAATTCAGTATTAACCATTGCTTCAGGAATATCGATTGTTGTATTATCAGTAGCTTTTGTAATCGCTTCTTCTTTTTCAACATTTTCAGCATCTGTAGCTTTTTGTTCAGCTAAACGTTTACGTAAGTTTTCTTTGTACTCGTCTACTGTATTTGCTTCTGCATCTAATTCATTAGCAATTTCATCTGTTAATTCTGGAACTTCTTTAAATTTAATTTCGTTAACTTTTGTTTTGAAAGTTGCTTCTTTACCAGCTAATTCTTCAGCATGGTATTCTTCTGGGAATGTTACGACAACATCTTTTTCTTCGTCAACTTTCATACCTTCTAATTGCTCTTCGAAACCAGGTATGAATGAACCTGAACCGATTTCTAAATCGTAACCTTCAGCTTGTCCACCTTCGAATTCTTCTCCGTCAACTGAACCACTAAAGTCGATGTTAACTGTGTTGCCATTTTCAACAACACCATCTTCTTTAACGACCATTTCAGCTAAATGTCCTAAGCTGTGGTCAATCGCTTCTTGTAACTCATCATCAGATAATTCAGTTTCTTGTTTTTCAATTTCAAGACCTTTATAGTCTCCTAATTTAACTTCTGGCTCAACTGTAACTGTTGCTTCAAAAATGAAATCTTTACCTTTTTCAATTTGAGTAACACTTACTTCTGGTTGTGCAACTGGTTTAATATCAGTTTCGTCAATTGCTTCACCATAAGCATCTGGTAATAAAATGTCGATAGCATCTTGATATAATGCTTCTACACCAAAGCGTTGTTCAAAAATTGGACGTGGCACTTTACCTTTACGGAATCCAGGTACGTTAATTTGTTTAACCACTTTTTTGAATGCTTGATCTAACGCTTTGTTTACTTTTTCTGCAGGAACAGTAACAGTTAATAAACCTTCGTTACCTTCCTTTTTTTCCCAAGTTGCTGTCATGTATATATACCTCCATGATTAACTAATTTATTTTTTCAACTTCCCTATTATATCATAGGTCTATTCCCTATACAAACATTGAAATCACAACGTTTATATATTTGTAAATCAACTTTTTTCGTCAAAACTATATTAAAATGCTGAGTATTATTTTGCAACAATTTAACTATTATTATTCAAATCTAATTGCTGAATAAAATTAAATGCATCGATACTTTGTAATTCACATTTAAGTCCTAACATATTTTTGAAATAACATTCGTATGCATTAATCCATTTATTCGTTTCAAACAAAGTTTCAATATCAATTGGATAAATCATGATAGAGTGATTATTCATAATATGGTGTGCTTCTTCAGCGATATGTAAAGCACCATCATTTAATGTTTCCATAACGTTAGGTATAACTTTTTCTTTCAGTGTTGTATGTTCTAGCCCTTTTAAATTAGCTGGTACAAAAGTTACATCCATACCATACTTTTCAATTGTCAGTTCTTGTGTACAATTTGCGAACCTTAAATACTCAATCATTAAACTAATGAGGTTATAACTGTACGTATTAGATTTTAATATATATAATACCGTTTCTTGAAATTGAAAATGACCATTGTCTATTAACTTCAAAATCAAGTGCGTCTGTTCCCTCATTGATAACGTATCAAAATCAGCTAATGACTGAGTCAATCGTTTTTCATCTTCAATTAATTTTGACTTAGCAAATTCTTTAAGAGGATGTAATGCCATTCTTGTTTTGTGATCTTTGACTTCGTCAATAATTTGATGAATTACTTCTACCGCTTCAAAATATTGTCCCAAACCAATCAAACTTTTCACGTAATAAATCATCAATGCATCATATTGTTGTATGCCAGTTTTCAATAAGACAATTGTTTCTTCTCTTAATTCAAGAAATGACCCCGTCTCATATAACATACGGCATTTCATCATTGCTATTTCTTCAGTGAGTTCAAATTGACGTTCATATTGCACAATATATTCATACATCAGGTCATAGTTTTGGTCTTGTTCAGCACGTTTTATATCTTTATATAACTTTTTCGAAGAGTTAGGAAACTGAATAATATCTGACATATATGTCACCTCGTTTGATTATAAATCTTGAAGGATTAATGCGCTCCACGTTTCGAAATCATCATATGACTCTATGTTGCCTTTTTCAACCCATTTTATTCGTAAAGTATCTGTTTCTTTTGCTTCTACATCATTCGTACTTACAGTGATTTTAAATACAACACCAATATGTACCTTGCCCACTTCATTATTATCGTCATTAATAAAACCGATATATTCCATATTTTGTGAATCTTGCTCACTTAAACCTACTTCTTCTTCTAATTCTCTCTGTGCATTAACTCTCAATACTTCGTTAATAGATTCTGCTCCTGGAACATCATTCATATGACCGCCTACACCTATTGAAGATTGTCCATGCAATCGAGCTTCTCCACCGCCAGATAATCGTTCATACACTAATATCTCGCCATGCTCATTTTCAAGTAAACAATAAGAAATGAGTTGTTTATATGATGGATCCTCTTCCATATCGCCGCGTCGCTTAACTTCATATTGACTTAGCGCATCAAAAATATTTTGACCTTCTGGTTTATTCTTATTTAAAAACCCATTGAAAGTATTCTTTTCATTATTAAAAATAATTTCTCTAGGTACTACAATGATTTGTTCATCAAATTTAGACATCGTATAAAACTCCTCACTTTAATGTTTGTTCTCTTAAATGCATTTTAGCAAATATGTCATATTTTAGCGATTAAATGTGGCATTTTGCTTTTTAAAAAATAAAAAAGAGATGACAATGCCATCTCTTTTTTATAAGTGTTATTATTTTAAAGCATCTTTAGCTTTAGTTACTAATTGAGCAAATGCTTTTTCGTCAGAAATTGCGATTTCTGATAACATTTTACGGTTAATGTCGATACCAGCTTTTTTCAAACCGTTCATTAAACGTGAGTAGCTCATTTCATGTTGACGAGCTGCTGCGTTGATACGTGTAATCCATAATTTACGGAAGTCACGTTTACGTTGACGACGGTCACGGAAAGCATATTGACCTGATTTCATTACTTGTTGCTTAGCTACTTTGTATAATGTATGTTTTGAACCGAAGTAACCTTTAGCTAATTTAATCGTTTTTTTACGACGCGCTCTTGTTACTGTTCCACCTTTAACTCGTGGCATAAAAAATTCCTCCTTAGGTAATTCCTACCGATTTCTGTATTTGTTCTTATTTTTTGTATGCTAATAATTGTTTTACACGTTTCATATCGCTCTTAGACACTAATCTAGCTTTACGTAATTGACGTTTTTGTTTAGTGCTCTTGTTTGCGAATAAGTGAGATGTGAAAGCTCTTGAACGTTTTAATTGACCTGAAGCAGTTCTTTTAACACGTTTAGCTGCTCCGCGGTGAGTTTTCATTTTTGGCATAATATAAGTCCTCCTGTAATAGCTTTAATTATTTTTCAGCTGTTGGCGCTAACATGATAAACATTTGACGCCCGTCCATTTTAGGTTTTTGTTCAACTGTTGCTATATCTTTGCATTCATCTGCATATTTTTCTAGCACACGTTGACCAATTTCCTTATGCGTAATGGCACGCCCTCTGAAACGAATAGATACTTTACATTTATCGCCTTTAGTTAAGAATTTACGTCCGTTTTTCAACTTAGTTTGGAAATCATGTTCCTCAATTGTTGGACTTAAACGAATTTCTTTAACATTGATAATTTTTTGTTTCTTTTTCATTTCTTTTTCTTTTTTCTGTTGTTCGAATTTGAATTTACCGTAATCCATAATTCTTGCAACTGGTGGTTTCGCATTCGGTGCAACGACCACTAAGTCTAAATCTACACGTTCAGCCATTTCTAAAGCTTCACGCTTTGATTTAACACCAATTTGTTCACCATCTTGACCGATTAAACGTAATTCTTTTGCACGAATTTTGTCATTGATTTGAGTTTGATCTTTTGCTATGGTTGACACCTCCAAAATTTTTACGAAATTTGCACCAAGCAAAAAGGAAGAGCAGGTATAAAATACCCGCTCTTCCTTATACACAGTTATGTGTAATGTGATTAACCTGCCAACTGCTTTATGCGTCGCTACAGGTGAGAAGCGGGTGCTTCTACTTGGTTCGTTTCGTATTCAACGTTGTTAATCATATCAACAATTCACATTTAAGTCAACACTATAACTGTAATTATTTTTATTTTAACCTTTTATTTCATCCATTGACACGTCTTGACGTAAATCTACTTGTTCTAATGGAATTTTTTTCGTTTTATATCGAAGCTTATGATAAATAAAGAATGCTAAAAATACTGGAATTCCCATATACGTAATTAAGAAGCGACTAAAATTAAAATCTCCTGTTTTAATAAAGTCAACATCTTGACCAATAATTACTACAATACATAAAAAGCCAGCAAATAATGGTCCGAATGGGAATAATTTAGCAGTATATTTTAATTTAGATTTGTCATAATTTTGTTTATCAAATGCTCTTCTAAATCGATAATGACTTACTGCTATACCTACCCAAGCAATAAAACCAGTTAAACCACTTGCTGCAACGATATATTCGTATGCACCTTTTGTAAGGCTTTGTAATACGAAAATAATCACTACAATGATTGCTGTAACGAGTAACGACATATATGGCACACCGTTTTTATTTGTTTTACCAAATGCTTCAAACGCTAATTTATCTTTACTCATTGAATATAGCATTCGGGTTGAAGCATACATACCTGAGTTACCTGCTGATAACACAGACGTTAAAATGACTGCATTCATAAATGATGCTGCAAACGCAAATCCAGCATTTTTAAACACTAATGTGAATGGAGACGTTGCTACATTATCACTACCACCCATTAATGCACTACTATCATAAGGAATTAACATACCGATAACAAAAATGGCTAAAATGTAAAATAATAAAATTCTCCAGAATACTTGTTTAATTGCTTTCGGCACAGCACGTTCAGGATTTTCTGATTCACCAGCCGTAATACCAATTAACTCAGTACCTTGGAATGAGAAACCAGCGATTAAGAATACACCTAGAATTGATAACAAACTTCCTCCTAAGTTGCCACCAAGAATAGGACCTTCACCTTTATTAAATATTTCAAATCCTACAACATGACCACCCATGATTCCGACAATCGTTAATAAACCAATTGCAATGAAAACAATAACTGTAACCACTTTTATCAATGCCAACCAGTATTCACTTTCACCATAGACGCGAACTGATAACGAATTCAGACTAAAAATTATAACTAAGAACAACGCACTCCATGCCCAAGCGGGTATGCCTTGCAATGGTGTCCAATATTGAATGACTTGTGCTGCAATCGTAATATCTGCTGCTACAGTTACTACCCAGTTAAACCAATAGTTCCAACCAAGCGCAAACCCTAAAGATGGATCAACAAATCTTGTAGCATATGTACTAAATGAACCTGATACTGGCAAATACGTAGCCATTTCGCCAAGTGACGTCATTAAGAAAAATACCATTATTCCGATAATTGCGTATCCTATTAATGCACCCAAAGCACCTGCATCATGAATTGCTCCACCAGAAGTTACAAATAAACCTGTACCAATACAACCCCCAATCGCAATCATAGAAATATGACGATCTTTAAGTCCCCTTTTGACAACATTGTTACTTTCATTTTGAACTTTTGACATATAAGCTCCCTTTCCATGTTTTAGAGGCCAAGAAATAAATAACCTTTATTCACTTTCATACCCTTTTTTACAGAACATAGTGATATTAAAAGTAAAAAAGTGGCTACATACCTTTAAGATATGCAACCACTTTGGCAATTATCTATATAAGGTAGCACATCACATTCTGTGACAGTACAGTTCCTATTCGAAAACTGTCCCAATAGATATAATTTATGGTTTATATCTATTTCGGCATCTTTACCTTTCACTTGTTCAACTTATGTACCATAAATACTTCTGACAAGTTACTAATTAAACATGCAACCTCTAACTCAATTTAATATTTTAACTAACTTGTAATATACAGGATTCATCACGCATAATCAACCCTGTAAAACTTGATACGCAATAAAAGTTTTAAAGCATTTTATTGCGACAACTGTCTATCTATGTTTTTTCAAACGAATTTCATCAACTAGATTCCAGATAAATTCATCTTTTTCAACTGTTTCTTGGTCTTGCGATCCATATTGACGCACATTCACTTGATTATTTTCAACTTCCTTATCCCCAACTACGATTTGATAAGGTATTTTTTGCATTTGAGCTTCTCTAATTTTATAACCCATTTTTTCATTACGGTCATCAATACTTACACGAACACCTTGAGATTTCAATTCATCTTGCAATTGGCGCGCATAATCATAATGTAAATCAACGTTAACTGGAATGATTTGAACTTGTTTTGGCGCTAACCAAGTTGGGAATGCACCTTTAGTTTCTTCAGTTAAAAATGCTACAAATCGTTCCATTGTTGATACAACACCACGATGAATAACAACTGGACGATGATGTTCACCATCTTGACCAATATAAGTTAAATCAAAACGTTCTGGTAATAAGAAATCAAGTTGTGCTGTTGATAATGTCTCTTCTTTACCCATCGCTGTTTTAACTTGAACATCTAGTTTCGGACCATAGAATGCCGCTTCACCAATCGCTTCTTCGTACGATAAGCCAAGCTCATCCGCTGCCTCTTTAAGCATATTTTCAGCTTTATTCCACATGTCATCATCATCAAAGTACTTTTCTTTATCTTCAGGATCTCTATAACTTAATCTAAAGCTATAATCCTCGAAACCAAAGTCTTTATATACATCAATAATCATGTTTACAACACGTTTGAATTCTTCTTTAATTTGATCAGGTCGAACAAAGATATGTGAATCATTTAAAGTCATACCACGAACACGTTGTAATCCTGATACAGCACCACTTGCTTCATATCTATGCATCGTTCCTAGCTCAGCGATACGGATAGGTAATTCACGATATGAGTGTGGTTTATTCGCATAAATCATCATATGATGTGGACAGTTCATTGGACGTAATACCATAGATTCAGTTTCATCTAACTGCATTGGTGGGAACATATCTTCTTGATAGTGATCCCAGTGACCAGATGTTTTGTATAAATCAACATTAGCAAGTACTGGTGTATAAACGTGGTCATACCCCATGCTAACTTCTTTATCAACAATGTAACGTTCAATTTCACGTCTAATTGTTGCACCGTTAGGTAACCATAATGGCAAACCAGCACCAACTAATTGGCTATTTGTGAATAATTCTAACTCTTTACCAATTTTACGATGATCACGTTCTTTACGCTCTTCTAACATTTGTAAATGTGCTTTTAATTCTTTTTTATCAAAGAAAGCAGTACCATATATACGTTGTAACATTTTGTTATTACTATCTCCACGCCAGTATGCACCTGCTGTAGATAATAGTTTAAACTCTTTAATTTTAGCTGTTGATGGAACGTGAACTCCACGACATAAATCAGTAAAATCACCTTGACTATATAATGTTACATTTTCATCTTCAGGAATCGCGTCGATTAATTCTAATTTGTATTCATCATTGCTGAATAACTCTTTCGCTTCATCTCGTGAAACCACTTTTCGTTCGATTTTCATATTTTCGTTAACGATTTGTTTCATTGTTTTTTCAATTTGTTCAAAGTCATCAGATGAGATGTTTTGGTCAATGTCGAAGTCATAGTAGAATCCACCTTCTATTACAGGACCTACACCAAATTTAACATTACCATATAACCTTTTAATCGCGTGTGCCATTAAATGTGCAGTAGAATGACGTAATACCTCTAACGCTTCTTCACTACCTGGTGTCACAATTTCAATTGATCCATCAGTTTCAAGCGGTTTAGTTAAATCTACAAGTTGCCCGTTAAATTTGCCGGCAACAGCTTTTTTACGTAATCCAGGACTAATTGATTGTGCTATATCTTCAGTAGTAGTACCTTTATCAAACGCCTTTTTATTACCATCTGGAAATTGAATATTAATTTGTTCCATGTTAAACCCTCCTATTTGCTTTATAAATACTTTTATCTGACCTCGTTAAAAAATTGAACAACAATCATCGTTTTAACATTAAACCTATTAACAATAAACAGGGAATATATGACACCAACAAACATTTATGTCTGAAAAAAACAAAAAATCCCGCCCCTATACAAGGGACGAGATCGTCGTGGTACCACCCTAGTTATTTAATACAATTTATGTATTAAATATCTCTGCTTAAGATAACGGTCTTGATCCGGGTATTCATTACAAATACCATAAATGAAGTAGTAATCATCTAATTTATTAACCATATTCTCATCAAACAATGGCTTTCTGTGTAATATTGATTAGATCATCTTGTCTTCAATCATTTAAACGATTTAGATTTGTATTCATTATACACCAATCATTTTAAAATTCAATTGTTTCTGAAATTTTCTCCTGATAAAAAATATGGTGTTGACAAAGATTTGACACGTTCAATAATACGTGCTGCTTTAGTCTTCTCTTCACCATCACGAGTCATCGCTAAATGATGTTCCAATTCACTATAGTCAAAATTAGAACTAAAGAATGTTGGTAATTCATGAACCATTCGATAGTGTAGCAAAGGTCCAATTACCTCATCTCTCACCCATGGAGTCACTTCTTCAGCCCCAATATCATCAAGCATTAAAATGTTTGCTTCTCTTACGCGATGTAATTTCTTTTCAAAAGAACCATCTTTAAAGCCACCTTTTAATGTTCTAATAAATTCCGGTAAATAAATAATTGTCGAACGTACCTTCTTAGATTTGAGCTGATTCGCAATTGCACCTAGAATAAAAGATTTACCTGTCCCAAATGGACCATAAAGGTAAAGGCCTTTCACTTGTTCCCCATTAGTTATTGCTGTACAAATATCATCTGCTGCCATAGCTACATCAAGACGGTCTCGATGATTCATATAAATATCTTTCAATTTGGCATTTAAAGTATCTCGTTGCATATGATGAGATGTAATTAGCTCAGCTTCAAAGCGTTCTTCGTCGTACTTGATTTTACATGGGCATTGTAAATAGCGTATTTTAATTCGGTTATTATCAACATATAACTCAGGCACATGCCCCTTTACGAAATTTGGACAATCAGCAAATTTATGACCGTCATAATGTTTTTGTTGATCTTTATACTCTTGTAACACATTTAAGTCTTCATCAATCATAGCATTCGTTAATTCAGCTCGATGCGCTTCCAAAAATTGCTTAACATCTGGGTCATTGATTACTTCTTTTTTTATCTTTTCTATTCTTTTTTCAAAGTCCTGCGACGTGTTAATTATACTTTTAAATTGCTTCATTATTGACTGTCCTCCTCCCATTTTTTAGATAATTTATCTAGAAATGCTTGTCGATCTTGCTCTAATTGTTGATCATCTACGCTATTATCTTTAGCCGAATCTTCTTCACTAGGTTTATCTCTATTTTCTAACCATTTAGGTGTTTTTTCTTTTGAAATACGATTACGCTGCCCATAGTATGAACCACGCTTTTGGTAATTTCCGCTAGAACCCTCATTTTTAGGTTGATTAACTTTTTTAGCGTAATTATATGCTTCTTTAGCTGTCTTAATACCTTTTTTCTTCCAATTTGATGCTATTTCCAAAATATACGCTTTAGGAAGTTTCATATCTTCTTTTAACATGACAAATTGCAACAAAATATTAATGACGCCAAAAGACATTTTTTCACGTTCAATTAATTCTTCAACCATTGTCTTTTGCGATATAGTTGGTTCTGATTCAGACCAAGAAGCTAACATATCAATTGGACTCGTTTGTTCAAGTAACTCAAACCATTCATCACTTTGTGGCTTTGGATTCACTTCTGAAGATTTGCCCGTCGAAGATGATGTAGCAGGAGATTTCACCTGTAATTTAGGCATTTGATTTTCGTGTTCCATTAAGTAATACGAGCGTGCTTGTTTACGCATTTCTTCAAAGGATAACTGTTGTCCACTTGTAATTGAATTTAAAATAACATGCTTCATGCCATCTGCTGTTAAACCATATAAAGTCGCGAGTTGTGTAATTAAACGCTTTGCATCTTTGGTAACAATGTCTTGACTAATAAAATGTTTACCTAACATTTGTCTCAACATTTCAAAGTCAAAAGATTCATTTGATAAATCGATACCTTGGTACGGTTCATTAATCGGAATATCACTTGTATCGATATCTATTTTTGTAGACGGCACTTTAAAAACATCAGTAAATTGTCTTGTTACCTGTTTAAATTCACTCAAATCAATTTGTTGATACTCAAAGTATTTCTTCAACTCATGAAATCGACGATGCTCGACTTCACTATATAAAAAGATTGACAACATTGGATCATTAAAAAATAAATGTGCTGAAGGCGGTTGAATTAATTGGTAAACAAATTGTGTTTCTTGTTCATCATGTTTGACAAACGCCTTTAACAATCCAATCGCTTCAAGTAAGTCCATTTGTTGTCTAAACTCTAGTAAATTAATTTTAAGTTCATTCATAAAAATATAATGAGAAAGAATCAATGTTTCATTATGACTTTCTTTAACGAATTGAGTCATAAAATGATATAAACCCACTGCTTGCGTTCCAATTAGCGGTGTATACAGCCGATTCAATACCTCTAAATGATTCGTATTTAAATCAAAGTGTTGCATAACTTTGAATTGATTCTTTGGTCTTAAGCCGAATTCGAAGGCTTGTCGTCCCATTTAAGCATCACTCCGTTTGTTTTCGCTTAAAATCCCTTGCATCGATGCTAACAATTGATCAACATCTTTAAATTCTTTATAGACTGATGCAAATCTAACATATGAAACTTGATCAACATGCATTAACAAGTTCATAACGTGTTCACCTATATCTCGTGAAGACACTTCCGTATGACCTTCATCTCGTAATTGCCATTCAACCTTGTTTGTTATGTCTTCAAGTTGTTGATATCTAACTGGTCGTTTCTCACAAGAACGCACAAGTCCATTAAGTATCTTTTCTCTTGAAAACTGCTCTCTTGTGCCATCTTTTTTCACAACTATAAGCTGACTAACTTCGATATGTTCAAATGTAGTGAAACGTGTTCCACAATTTTCACATTCTCTTCGTCTTCGAATGGCATTTAATTCATCGGCATGCCTTGAATCTACAACTTTAGATTGTGTAGAATTACATTTCGGGCATTTCATTACATCACCCTCTTTATTTTGATTATGCCTAATTATACTATAAATCTAGAGATGAAAAAAGAATCCCTCAATTTAATTCATTTAACCAAATAATGAAACAATAAAAAACATTATATCGTTACTTATTAAGTAATTTGCATGACAATATTATTGTATTAAAAAATAAAAAACCTAACTCCGAAGTCAGAGTTAGGCTATAAATTAATTGTATTAACTTGCACTTACAGTTTCTTTTGATGTCAAAAGTGCTCCAATTTGCTCAGCAACATCTACAACTCTATTTGAATAACCCCATTCATTATCATACCAAGCAATAACTTTTACTTTATTCCCTGACATGACCATTGTTGATTTTGCATCAATAATAGCTGAATTTGGATTAGTATTAAAATCAACAGACACTAGTGGTTGATGTTCGACTTCTATGATACCTTCTAAACCTGCATTTTCAAAAGCTTGGTTTACTTCTTCTGCAGTTACTTCTTTTTCTAAATCAACAACTAAATCAACGAGCGATACATTCTTTGTTGGTACACGTAATGCCATGCCGTGTAATTTACCTTCTAATTCTGGTAATACTTCTTTTAAAGCTTTCGCCGCACCAGTAGAAGTAGGAATAATGCTTTCATTACATGAGCGTGCACGTCTTAAATCTTTATGTGGATTATCAATATTTTTTTGGTCATTTGTAATAGCGTGAACAGTAGTCATTAAACCATTAACTATTCCAAACTGATTATTTAAAACTTTTGCAACTGGACCAATGCAATTAGTAGTACATGAAGCATTACTAAAAATGTCAAATGCTTCTATATCTAATTGGTTATCATTTACGCCTTTAACTACCATTTGAACATGTCCACCTTTTGAAGGACCAGTTAACAATACTTTTTTGGCACCTGCTTTAATATGTGCGATGGCTTTATCACCATGATTAAATTTACCAGTTGCATCTATAGCAATATCGATATCTAATTCTTTCCATGGCAAGTTTTCAGGATTGCGATCAGCAACCAATTTAATTTTATGATCACCAACTTGCAATCCATTTTCAATCGGTTCAACTTTTAGATTATATTTTCCATGTGTTGTATCGTAATTGATTAAATGTGCAATTGTTTCGGGTGGATAACTAGCATTTATCGCTACTACATTTAAATTTTTATTTTGTAATGCAATACGTAATACCATTCTTCCAATTCTACCCATACCATTAATTGCAATATTCGTTGACATTAAAAGCACCCCTTGATTTTTATGTGTTATACTTTATGGAATTAGTATAGCATATTATATGAAATTTGAAAGCGTTTTCCGTTGATTTATTTATCTTTTTTATAAAAAATACAGGCTGGGACATAAATCCCTAAAAAACAGCAG
>NZ_KV839129.1:0-216 GCF_001838845.1 Staphylococcus sp. HMSC36A10 | reverse complement strand
CAAGTTCAAGCATTAATTGACGAAATCGATCGAAATCCAAATCTAACAGATAAGGAAAAACAAGCACTTAAAGATCGTATTAATCAAATACTTCAACAAGGTCATAACGACATTAACAATGCGCTGACTAAAGAAGAAATTGAGCAGGCAAAAGCACAACTTGCGCAAGCATTACAAGACATCAAAGATTTAGTGAAAGCTAAAGAAGATGCGAAA
>NZ_KV839128.1:0-326 GCF_001838845.1 Staphylococcus sp. HMSC36A10 | reverse complement strand
CCGAAATAACGATACACTTGCGTTTCTTTACCAACACGTAACAATAATGAACCGGAACCACATGTTGGGTCGTACACATGACGTAATTTATCTTTACCGTCTGTGACAATCTTCGCCAGTATCTTAGATACTTGTTGTGGTGTATAGAACTCGCCTGCTTTTTTACCTGCTGTCGCCGCAAAGCGCCCAATTAGGAATTCATATGCATCACCTAACATATCAATTTCCATGTCACTGTGAACGAATGGTAAGTCGTCAAGATTAACCATGACTTTAGAGATTAAAGCAGTACGTTCTTTGACATTGTTACCTAGTCGCGTTGAACT
>NZ_KV839127.1:0-51972 GCF_001838845.1 Staphylococcus sp. HMSC36A10 | reverse complement strand
CTCTTTTTTTATGTCTAAAACGTCAAAATAAAAGTTAACACAAAGAAAATGGCTTGACGAAGTGAAAACGTTTGAATCTGACGAAACGAGAAAAGAGCGCAACGAGTTTAGTAGAGCTAAATGAGTAAGCGAGAGCCGAAGGAGAGGAAAGAAGCAAGCGATTGTCACAAGTCAAGAAAGGTTCTTAGCGACGATGGTAGCCAACTTACGTTCCGCTAGAGTAGAACGTTGCCAGGCAAAAAATGGATGCGATGAGCCGCATTGAATTTTAGAAATGATAATTTAATAATGTACACTTTCGATTGTCTAAGTATGTATAACTTTAATTTTGTGTTTATATAAATTTAAAATGATATCATCGAAAACAAAATATTGTATAAATAGAGAAGAGCAGTAAGACGGTATCTAATTGAAAATGATCTTACTGCTCTTTTATATACTTTATTGAAATACAAAATGGAAATTAATTATTATACAATAGACAAGCTATTGCATAAGTAACACTAACTTTTATCAAAGAAGTGTTACTTTATAATTAATGATTTTATTAGAGCGTCTACATGCGGTTTTAAAGCATCATCGTCTATACCGCCAAAGCCTAATATAAATTTAGGGGTTTTCTTATAGTCTTGATCATCATCAAAATTATAAACTTGTAATTTTAACTTTACTTTGTTTGCTCTATCAAGACACTCTTGTAATGTTAATCCATTTTTTACTGTAATTGTAAAATGCATACCCGTTTCAGCACCTTGAATATCAAGCTGCTCTTTGTAAGGTTTCAATCTTTTTAAAATATAGGTTAGTTTTCTACGATAAATTCGTCTCATTTTATTTAAATGCCTTTCAAAACCACCGGAAGATATAAACGTTGCAATAAGGTTTTGCATATGAACAGGTACAGTGTTGCCTTCAATGTGATTTTGAGAATGATATTTTTTCATTATAGAATAGGGTAACACCATATATGCAACTCGACAGCTAGGAAAAATAGACTTTGAAAATGTACTGATATAAATCACTTTTTCTCCTCTTGAATATAGACCTTGAATTGCTGGAATGGGTTTGCCGAAATATCTAAACTCGGAATCATAATCATCTTCTATAATAAATCGTTCTTCTTTTTCTTGAGCCCATTGTATTAATTGAGTTCGCTTTTTTAAGTCCATCACATATCCAGTTGGAAATTGATGGGAAGGCGTTATATATACTATATTTTTTTGTGATTTAATAACTTCATCTACGTTTATTCCATTATCTTCAACTTCAATTTGTTCATATTCAACTTGTTTTTTATCTAAAATATTTTTGATTGGTGGATAACTAGGTTTTTCGATAATAAATGTTGAAGTATAAAGTAAATCGACTAATTGATTTACTAATTGTTCGGTAGATGAGCCAATTATAATTTGATTAGGATCACAAATTACACCACGATTAGTAAATAAATAAAATGCCAGTTGAAATCTTAAATGTAATTCTCCTTGAAAATGTCCTCTACGTAATTGATTTAAATGATTTGTATCATAAAGATCTTTGGAATACTTTCTGAAAAGTTCTATAGGGAAATGTTTCGTATCTATTTCATCCAAATTAAAAGCATAATCATAAGCTTCATCACTCGCTTTTGGTTTATATGAATCATCATCAAAAAGAGAGGGGATAGGTTGATTGTTTAAAATTGTTAAAGATTCAATTTCGGACACAAAATATCCAGAGCGAGGTCTTGAATAAATGTAACCTTCGTCTAATAGAAGTTGATATGCATGCTCTACGGTTGTTTGGCTGATAGATAAATGTTTGCTTAATTGTCTTTTAGAATAAAATTTATCGCCTTCTTTAAATTGACCTTCAATTATTTGTTTTTTTAATTTTTCATAAAGTTGATGGTATAAAGTGTTTTTCAATTTTATAACTGACCTCCTAAATTTATCTTATTTTGTACCTTTTTAAATATCAGTTTATACATTACAATGTATTTAATCAACTTGAAAAGGGGTTTTATGTATAATGAGTAAAATTATTGGATCAGACAGAGTCAAAAGAGGTATGGCTGAAATGCAAAAAGGCGGCGTTATTATGGATGTCGTTAATGCTGAGCAAGCAAGAATTGCAGAAGAAGCAGGCGCGGTAGCAGTTATGGCATTAGAACGAGTACCTTCTGATATTAGAGCTGCTGGTGGCGTTGCACGTATGGCAAACCCTAAAATTGTAGAAGAAGTAATGAATGCTGTTTCTATTCCAGTCATGGCTAAAGCACGTATTGGTCATATCACTGAAGCAAGAGTATTAGAGGCGATGGGTGTTGACTATATTGATGAATCAGAAGTGTTAACACCAGCAGATGAGGAATATCACTTAAGAAAAGATCAATTTACAGTACCATTTGTATGTGGATGTCGTAATTTAGGTGAAGCTGCGCGTAGAATTGGTGAAGGTGCTGCTATGTTACGTACTAAAGGTGAACCAGGTACAGGTAATATTGTTGAAGCTGTAAGACATATGAGACAAGTTAATTCAGAAGTTAGTCGATTGACTGTAATGAATGATGATGAGATTATGACTTTTGCGAAAGATATCGGTGCGCCTTATGAAATTTTAAAACAAATTAAAGACAATGGTCGTTTACCGGTAGTTAACTTTGCAGCTGGTGGCGTTGCGACTCCTCAAGATGCTGCTTTAATGATGGAATTAGGTGCCGACGGTGTATTCGTTGGATCAGGTATTTTTAAATCAGAAGATCCAGAAAAATTTGCTAAAGCAATTGTTCAAGCAACAACACATTACCAAGACTATGAGCTAATTGGAAGATTAGCAAGTGAACTTGGCACTGCTATGAAAGGTTTAGATATCAATCAATTATCATTAGAAGAACGTATGCAAGAGCGTGGTTGGTAAGATATGAAAATAGGTGTATTAGCATTACAAGGTGCAGTACGTGAACATATTAGACATATTGAATTAAGTGGTCATGAAGGTATTGCAGTTAAAAAAGTTGAACAATTAGAAGAAATCGAGGGCTTAATATTACCTGGTGGCGAGTCTACAACGTTACGTCGATTAATGAATTTATATGGATTTAAAGAGGCTTTACAAAATTCAACTTTACCTATGTTTGGTACATGCGCAGGATTAATAGTTCTAGCGCAAGATATAGTTGGTGAAGAAGGATACCTTAACAAGTTGAATATTACTGTACAACGAAACTCATTCGGTAGACAAGTTGACAGCTTTGAAACAGAATTAGATATTAAAGGTATCGCTACAGATATTGAAGGTGTCTTTATAAGAGCGCCACATATTGAAAAAGTAGGCCAAGGCGTAGATATCCTATGTAAGGTTAATGAGAAAATTGTAGCCGTCCAGCAAGGTAAATATTTAGGCGTATCATTCCATCCTGAATTAACAGATGACTATAGAGTAACTGATTACTTTATTAATCATATTGTAAAAAAAGCATAGCTTAATGTATGCTAAATCAACGAATTATTGATATTTATAGATTTGTTGAGAAGACAATATCTCCTTCAAACTTAGCTTTGGAGGAGCTATTTTTTTATGTCAAAATTAAAAATGATAAAAAATAAAGATATACATAAAAAAACCCTTCAAAGAGACTGAGAATAGTCAAAATTTTGAAGGGGTTAATTCGATGTTGATGTATTTGTTAAATAAAGAATCCAGCGATTGCAGCTGAAATGAAAGATACTAGTGTTGCACCGAATAATAGTTTCAAACCAAAGCGGGCAACTGTATCTCCTTTTTTGTCATTAAGTGATTTAATCGCACCTGAAATAATACCAATAGAGCTAAAGTTAGCAAATGATACTAAGAATACAGATGTAACACCTTTTGCGTGTTCAGATAAATCACTAAGTTTACCAAGTGCTTGCATTGCTACAAATTCGTTAGATAATAGTTTTGTCGCCATAACTGAACCGGCTTGAACTGCATCTTGCCATGGCACACCGACTAAGAATGCAAATGGTGCAAAGACAAAACCAATTAATGTTTGGAAATCCCAAGAAATAGCGCCACCTGAAACTGTACTAAAGATATTGCTTACAATTCCATTTAATAGAGCGATAATAGCAATGTATCCGATTAACATTGCGCCTACAATGACAGCTACTTTAAATCCATCTAAAATATATTCTCCTAGCATTTCGAAGAATGATTGTTGTCTTTCTTCAGTTTCTTCAACTAATAATTTGTCATCTTCTTCATTAACTTTATAAGGGTTAATAATTGAAGCGATGATGAAACCACCAAATAAGTTTAAGACAACAGCCGTTACAACATATTTAGGTTCAATTAAGGTAAAGTATGCACCGATAATTGAAGCAGAAACAGTCGACATTGCTGAAGCTGTTAATGTGTATAAACGTTGCTTAGGTATGTATGGTAATTGTTTTTTAATTGAAATAAATACTTCAGATTGTCCCAAAATTGCTGCAGCAACTGCATTGTATGATTCTAAACGTCCCATACCATTAATTTTAGAAATTAAGAATCCTAAAACATTAATGATTAAAGGTAAAATCTTTGTGTATTGAAGGATACCGATAATCGCTGAAATAAATACGATAGGTAATAATACACTGAAGAAGAATGGTGGTTGCTTAGGATCGATATATTGAATACCACCGAATACAAAGTTAACACCATCTGCTGCTTTTAATAATAAGTAGTTAAAACCGTTTGAAATACCACCAATAACCTTGATTCCCATTGTAGTTTTAAGCAAGATAAATGCAAAGATAAGCTGAATTGCAAGTAAAATTCCTACATATTTCCAGCGAATATTTTTCCTGTCTGAGCTAAATAGAAACGCAAGTGCTAAAAAGAAGATAATTCCGATAATCCCAATTAGAATATGCATATATTTCTCATTCCTTTAGTTTTTTCTACAATCTATCATACAATAAAATGGAAGGGCTAACATCATAAATTTTTGAAAATATAAAAACAAATTAATTGAAAAAGGTCAAAATAGGTCATATAATATAGTCAAAGAAGGTCAAAAAGAGGTGATATACATGCACAATATGTCTGACATCATAGAACAATACATCAAACGTTTATTTGAAGAGTCGAATGAAGATGTCGTTGAAATTCAGAGAGCGAATATCGCACAGCGTTTTGATTGTGTACCATCACAATTAAATTATGTAATCAAAACACGATTCACTAATGAACATGGTTATGAAATCGAAAGTAAACGTGGTGGTGGTGGTTACATCCGAATCACTAAAATTGAAAATAAAGATGCAACAGGTTATATTAATCATTTGCTTCAGCTGATTGGACCTTCTATTTCTCAACAACAAGCTTATTATATTATTGATGGGCTTTTAGATAAAATGTTAATAAATGAACGTGAAGCTAAAATGATTCAAGCAGTTATTGATAGAGAAACGCTATCAATGGATATGGTTTCTAGAGATATTATTAGAGCAAATATTTTAAAACGTTTGTTACCAGTTATAAATTATTACTAAATGAAATGAGGTGTTGAAGTGCTTTGTGAAAATTGTCAACTTAATGAAGCGGAATTAAAAGTTAAAGTTACAAGTAAAAATAAAACAGAAGAAAAAATGGTGTGTCAAACTTGTGCTGAGGGGCACCATCCGTGGAATCAAGCTAATGAACAACCTGAATATCAAGAACATCAAGATAATTTCGAAGAAGCATTTGTTGTTAAGCAAATTTTACAACATTTAGCTACGAAACATGGCATTAATTTTCAAGAAGTAGCGTTTAAAGAAGAAAAACGTTGCCCATCATGTCATATGACTTTGAAAGATATTGCACATGTTGGTAAATTTGGGTGTGCTAATTGTTATGCAACATTTAAAGATGACATCATTGATATCGTCCGCAGAGTTCAAGGTGGACAATTTGAGCACGTTGGAAAGACACCACATTCTTCACATAAAAAGATAGCTTTAAAGCGAAAAATCGAAGAAAAGAATGAATATTTGAAAAAACTTATTGAAATCCAAGATTTTGAGGAAGCAGCCATTGTTAGAGATGAAATTAAAGCACTAAAAGCTGAGAGTGAGGTGCAACATGATGACGCATAATATTCATGATAATATCAGCCAATGGATGAAAAGTAATGAAGAAACACCAATTGTTATGTCTTCTAGAATTCGGTTAGCGCGTAATTTAGAAAATCATGTGCATCCACTAATGTATGCTACTGAAAATGATGGATTTAGAGTTATAAATGAGGTACAAGATGCCTTGCCAAATTTTGAATTAATGCGTCTTGATCAAATGGATCAACAAAGTAAAATGAAAATGGTTGCAAAGCATTTGATTAGTCCTGAACTAATAAAACAACCAGCAGCCGCAGTATTAGTGAATGATGATGAATCTTTAAGTGTCATGATAAATGAAGAGGACCATATTCGTATTCAAGCTATGGGAACTGACACGACATTACAGGCTTTATATAATCAAGCTTCATCAATTGATGATGAATTAGATCGAAGCCTTGATATAAGTTATGATGAACAACTTGGTTATTTAACTACATGTCCTACCAATATAGGTACTGGTATGAGAGCAAGCGTGATGCTACATTTACCAGGTCTATCTATTATGAAAAGAATGACACGGATTGCTCAAACCATTAATCGTTTTGGATATACAATCAGAGGTATTTACGGTGAAGGTTCGCAAGTTTATGGACATACTTATCAAGTATCCAACCAACTTACACTTGGTAAATCTGAGTTAGAAATCATAGAAACATTAACAGAAGTTGTTAATCAAATCATTCATGAAGAAAAACAAATACGACAAAAGTTAGACACTTATAATCAATTAGAAACACAAGACCGTGTTTTTCGCTCGCTAGGTATTTTACAAAACTGTAGAATGATAACTATGGAAGAGGCTTCTTATAGATTAAGCGAAGTTAAACTTGGTATAGATTTAAATTACATTGAATTACAAAACTTTAAATTTAATGAATTGATGGTAGCTATACAGTCACCATTTTTATTAGATGAAGAAGATGACAAATCTGTAAAAGAAAAACGAGCAGATATACTAAGAGAACATATAAAGTAGGAGGTCATTATTTATGTTATTTGGTAGATTAACTGAGCGTGCACAGCGCGTATTAGCACATGCACAAGAAGAAGCAATTCGTTTAAATCATTCAAATATAGGAACAGAACACCTATTATTGGGATTAATGAAAGAACCTGAAGGAATTGCTGCAAAAGTATTAGAAAGTTTTAATATCACTGAAGATAAAGTAATTGAAGAAGTTGAAAAATTAATCGGACATGGTCAAGATCATGTTGGTACATTGCATTATACACCTAGAGCTAAAAAAGTTATTGAATTATCGATGGATGAAGCTAGAAAATTACATCACAATTTTGTTGGAACGGAACATATTTTATTAGGCTTGATTCGTGAAAATGAAGGTGTTGCAGCAAGAGTTTTTGCAAATCTAGATTTAAATATTACTAAAGCACGTGCACAAGTTGTGAAAGCTTTAGGAAACCCTGAAATGAGTAATAAAAATGCACAAGCTAGTAAGTCAAATAATACTCCAACTTTAGATAGTTTAGCTCGTGACTTAACAGTCATTGCCAAAGACGGTACATTAGATCCTGTTATAGGACGTGATAAAGAAATTACACGTGTAATTGAAGTATTAAGTAGACGTACGAAAAACAATCCTGTACTTATTGGAGAGCCAGGTGTTGGTAAAACTGCTATTGCTGAAGGTTTAGCGCAAGCCATAGTGAATAATGAGGTACCAGAGACATTAAAAGATAAGCGTGTTATGTCTTTAGATATGGGAACAGTAGTTGCAGGTACTAAATATCGTGGTGAATTTGAAGAGCGTCTGAAAAAGGTTATGGAAGAAATCCAACAAGCAGGTAATGTCATCCTATTTATTGATGAGTTGCATACTTTAGTTGGTGCTGGTGGTGCTGAAGGTGCTATCGATGCTTCGAATATTTTGAAACCGGCATTAGCACGTGGTGAATTACAATGTATTGGTGCTACTACATTAGATGAATATCGCAAAAATATTGAAAAAGACGCGGCTTTAGAACGTCGTTTCCAACCTGTACAAGTTGATGAACCTTCAGTAGTAGATACAGTTGCTATTTTAAAAGGATTAAGAGATCGTTACGAAGCACACCATCGTATTAATATTTCAGACGAAGCTATTGAAGCAGCTGTTAAATTAAGTAACAGATACGTTTCAGATCGTTTCTTACCAGATAAAGCAATTGATTTAATTGATGAAGCAAGTTCTAAAGTAAGACTTAAGAGTCATACGACACCTAATAATTTAAAAGAAATTGAACAAGAAATTGAAAAAGTTAAAAATGAAAAAGATGCTGCAGTACATGCTCAAGAGTTTGAAAATGCTGCTAACCTGCGTGATAAACAAACAAAACTTGAAAAGCAATATGAAGAAGCTAAAAATGAATGGAAGAATGCACAAAATGGCATGTCAACTTCATTGTCAGAAGAAGATATTGCTGAAGTTATTGCAGGATGGACAGGTATCCCATTAACTAAAATCAATGAAACAGAATCTGAAAAACTTCTTAGTCTAGAAGATACATTACATGAGAGAGTTATTGGGCAAAAAGATGCTGTTAATTCAATCAGTAAAGCGGTTAGACGTGCCCGTGCAGGGTTAAAAGATCCTAAACGACCAATTGGTAGCTTTATCTTCCTTGGACCAACTGGTGTTGGTAAAACTGAATTAGCTAGAGCTTTAGCTGAATCAATGTTTGGCGATGATGATGCGATGATCCGTGTAGACATGAGTGAATTTATGGAAAAACACGCAGTGAGCCGATTAGTTGGTGCTCCTCCAGGATATGTTGGTCATGATGATGGTGGACAATTAACTGAAAAAGTTAGACGTAAACCATATTCTGTAATTTTATTTGATGAAATTGAAAAAGCTCATCCAGATGTATTTAATATTCTATTACAAGTTTTAGATGATGGACATTTGACAGATACAAAAGGACGTACAGTTGATTTCAGAAATACAATTATCATAATGACATCAAACGTTGGGGCACAAGAATTACAAGATCAACGATTTGCTGGATTCGGTGGTTCAAGTGATGGACAAGATTATGAAACAATTCGAAAAACGATGTTAAAAGAATTAAAAAATTCATTCCGTCCAGAATTTTTAAACCGTGTAGATGATATCATTGTATTCCATAAACTAACAAAAGAAGAATTAAAAGAAATTGTAACAATGATGGTTAATAAATTAACAAATCGATTATCTGAACAAAACATAAATATTATTGTTACTGATAAAGCGAAAGACAAAATCGCAGAAGAAGGATATGATCCAGAATATGGTGCAAGACCATTAATTAGAGCGATACAAAAAACTATCGAAGATAATTTAAGTGAATTAATATTAGATGGTAATCAAATTGAAGGTAAGAAAGTTACAGTAGATCATGATGGTAAAGAGTTTAAATATGACATTGCTGAACAAACTTCAGAAACTAAAACACCATCGCAAGCATAATTATAAAACAGTCCAAAACAAATTAAAGTTTTGGGCTGTTTTTTTAGTAGCATTGAACTATAGAAATTCGTGAAAGTATCCATCAACGAAACAATCTATAAAACAATCATCAAAGGATAGTTAAGAATTATATGTAACAAGTTAATGAGCCTACAGCGATAGCATAAAGGTATGAATTTTTATAAAGGTTTTTTGTTTGAAGATACTAGCAACTTACGTCAAAATAAAATAGGTCTATATAATATTGTGATAAATCTAGAGAAAAGAGTTTACTAAGAAATTATTAAGATTTTATCTTTGAAAGATACCGACTATCAACATGATGTAAGTTTATTTTATAATATTCATAAAAAATAAATCTGGTAAAACAGTTTGCGTTAGTAGTCATGTTAAAATACAAACAAATGTAACTCACATTTAATTTGTCATAATGGGAATGTGCGTTTAAAATAGATTTGTTCAAAGGAAAGTGGAGGTGCAATTTTGGCCAAGAAAAAAGTGATTTTTGAATGTATGGCTTGTGGTTATCAATCTCCTAAATGGATGGGGAAATGTCCTAATTGTGGCGCTTGGAATCAAATGGAGGAAATTGTTGAAAAAGCAGCCAATCCTAAACATGGAGTTAAAACCAAGGAATTAGCAGGTAAAGTACAAAAATTAAATAGTATTAAACATGAAACAACGCCGAGAGTGTTAACAGATTCAGCAGAATTCAACCGTGTATTAGGTGGAGGTATTGTGAGCGGATCGTTAGTACTTATTGGTGGGGATCCAGGTATTGGTAAGTCAACGTTACTTTTACAAATTTGTGCATCGTTATCTCAAAAGAAAAAAGTACTATATATTACTGGAGAAGAATCGCTTAGTCAGACTAAATTACGTGCAGAGCGATTAGATGAAGATTCAAGTGAATTGCAAGTATTAGCTGAAACAGATCTTGAAGTTATTTATCAAACAGTAAAAGAAGAACAACCTGATTTATTAGTAGTGGATTCGATTCAAACAATATATCATCCTGAAATCAGCTCTGCGCCAGGTTCTGTTTCACAAGTTCGTGAAAGTACACAAAGTTTAATGAATATTGCTAAACAAATGAACATTGCAACTTTTATAGTGGGTCATGTAACGAAAGAAGGTCAAATTGCTGGCCCAAGATTGCTAGAACACATGGTTGATACTGTGCTTTATTTTGAAGGCGATGAACACCACGCATATCGAATTTTGCGAGCTGTTAAAAACCGTTTTGGTTCAACGAATGAAATGGGAATCTTCGAAATGAAGCAAAGTGGATTAAAAGGTGTAAATAATCCATCTGAAATGTTTTTAGAAGAACGTTCAACAAATGTTCCAGGTTCAACAATTGTTGCAACCATGGAGGGAACCAGACCACTTTTAATAGAAGTTCAAGCGCTGGTAACTCCAACGACTTTTAACAATCCGAGACGAATGGCAACAGGGATTGATCATAATCGATTAAGTTTGTTGATGGCTGTTTTGGAAAAGAAAGAAAATTATCTATTACAACAACAAGATGCTTATATCAAAGTAGCTGGCGGTGTAAAGTTAACGGAGCCAGCAGTTGATTTAAGTGTAATTGTAGCAACTGCATCTAGCTTTAAAGATAAAGCTGTCGACGGATTAGATTGCTATATTGGAGAAGTTGGTTTAACGGGTGAGGTACGTCGTGTATCTCGGATAGAACAACGCGTGCAAGAGGCTGCAAAACTAGGTTTCAAACGTGTAATTATTCCTAAAAATAATATAGGCGGATGGACATATCCTGAAGGTATACAAGTAATAGGTGTAACTACTGTACATGAAGCATTGTCATTTGCTCTTCATTCATAAAATATCAAGAAAGGAGGACATTGTGTGAATATCGTTAAACTAATGGTTATTATTATTTACTTAATTATTGGGAGCGCATTAGGAATAATTATTATTCCTGAAATTGCAAATGATCTTGGATTACAAAACTCCAGCTTTTTAAAAAATCACTATGTAGATGGCATTATCGGTAGTATTTTTATGTTCTTAATTTTTGGTGTATTTATTAGACGAGTTACTAACGCTATAAAAGGTTTAGAACATTTTATTATGCGTAGAAGTGCTGTTGAAATACTATTCGCAACAATAGGTTTAATAATCGGATTACTTATTTCTGTTATGGTGTCGTTTATATTAGAATCAATTGGTAACTCTATTTTTAATCATTTCATTCCTGTCATAATTACGATATTACTATGTTATTTCGGTTTCCAATTTGGCCTTAAAAAACGAGATGAAATGTTAATGTTTTTACCTGAGAATATAGTGCGTTCCATGTCACAACATACTAAAAGTGCTACGCCAAAAATTATCGACACAAGCGCAATTATTGATGGTCGTATTTTAGAAGTCATTCGTTGCGGTTTTATCGATGGCAATATTTTAATTCCACAAGGTGTTATTAATGAATTACAAATTGTTGCAGATTCAAATGACAGTGTTAAACGTGAAAAGGGTAAAAGAGGCTTAGATATTTTAAATGAATTGTATGATTTAGACTATCCTACAAAGGTTATACATCCAACTAAAACACATAGTGATATTGATACGATGTTATTAAAACTAGCAAAACAATATCATGCAAGTATTATAACGACAGATTTCAACCTAAATAAAGTTTGTCATGTACATGGTATTAAAGCATTAAATGTTAATGATTTATCAGAAGCAATCAAACCTAATGTACATCAAGGTGATCAACTGCATATTTTACTGACAAAAATGGGTAAGGAGCCTGGTCAGGCAGTAGGATATCTAGATGATGGTACGATGGTGGTTGTTGATAATGCTAAAAATCTTATTGGCAGTCATGTCAATTTAGAAGTAGTCAGCTTATTGCAAACATCTTCAGGAAGAATTGTTTTTGCTAAAAAAATCGAAGATACAGTATCATTATAAAAACTGTAGTTGACGAAAACAAAATAGATATTAAAAGGTATATGAAATGGCGAAGTTTGTAATTTGAAGTATAACTATAAATAAATGCAAAACATATCAGTTATCAAAAAATGCAAATAGTGCTAATATATCATTGAAACAAGTTCATTAAGTGTTAAATTTTAGATATTAATAAAGTTATTCTTATAGCAATCAAGACATACAAAATTAGAATCAATTTTAACGTATTTGAATAGTTAATTTGAAGTTTAATTTCACAGTACATAATATTCATTTTTAAGTCGTTGAAATGTTTATGTAGTGCAGTCTTGATTCTTAGGGATAGCTTTTTTAAAGTGTTGAAAAAACAACTGCTTTCTATTTAAAATTTAAGCATATTACCCAGGGAATTATGTTATGATTAAACAATGAAATTATTTTAAGGTCATGTTAAAAAGCATTGTTTCGTTTTAACAATAAGACGAGTTAGACATTTGTTATGACGGTCGAAGATAGCAAATGAACAATTTATATGAACTAACTTGAAAATCTGATATTTAATTTAGGAGTGAAAAAAATGAGCGATCGTATAAGAGTAAGATATGCACCAAGTCCAACTGGTTATCTTCATATTGGTAATGCAAGAACAGCATTATTCAATTACTTGTATGCTAAACATTACAACGGAGATTTTGTGATTCGAATTGAAGATACTGATAAAAAACGTAATTTAGAAGATGGAGAAACATCACAATTTGATAATCTTAAATGGTTAGGATTAGATTGGGATGAGTCTGTAGATAAAGACAATGGCTACGGACCATATCGTCAATCTGAACGTCAACATATCTACCAACCATTAATAGATCAGTTACTAGCAGAAGATAAAGCATATAAATGCTATATGACAGAAGAAGAATTAGAAGCTGAACGTGAAGCACAAATCGCTCGTGGTGAAATGCCTCGCTATGGTGGACAACATGCGCATTTGACTGAAGAACAACGTCAACAATTTGAAGCAGAAGGACGCCAACCATCAATTCGTTTCCGAGTACCTCAAAACCAAACGTATTCATTTGATGATATGGTAAAAGGAAATATTTCATTTGATTCAAATGGTATTGGTGACTGGGTTATCGTAAAAAAAGATGGCATTCCAACGTACAATTTTGCAGTAGCTATAGATGATCATTACATGCAAATTTCAGATGTAATTCGTGGTGATGATCATATTTCAAACACGCCTAAACAAATTATGATTTATGAAGCATTTGGCTGGGAGCCACCTCGTTTTGGTCATATGTCATTAATTGTTAATGAAGAACGTAAAAAGTTAAGTAAACGTGATGGGCAAATTTTACAATTTATTGAGCAATATCGTGACTTAGGTTATTTACCTGAAGCGTTATTTAATTTTATTGCGTTATTAGGTTGGTCTCCTGAAGGTGAAGAAGAAATCTTTTCTAAAGAAGAATTTATCAAAATCTTTGATGAAAAGCGTTTGTCAAAATCACCAGCATTTTTCGATAAGCAAAAATTAGCATGGGTTAATAACCAATATATGAAACAAAAAGATACTGAAACAGTATTCCAATTAGCATTACCTCATTTAATTAAAGCAAATTTGATTCCTGAGGTGCCGTCAGAAGAGGATTTATCTTGGGGACGCAAATTAATTGCGCTTTATCAAAAAGAAATGAGTTATGCCGGTGAAATTGTACCTTTATCAGAAATGTTCTTTAAAGAAATGCCAGCTCTTGGTGAAGAAGAACAACAAGTGATTAATGGAGAGCAAGTACCAGAGTTAATGACGCACTTATTCAGTAAATTAGAAGCACTTGAACCATTTGAAGCGGCTGAAATTAAAAAGACAATTAAAGAAGTTCAAAAAGAAACAGGAATAAAAGGCAAGCAATTATTTATGCCTATTCGTGTTGCTGTAACAGGCCAAATGCATGGTCCTGAATTACCAAATACAATTGAAGTACTTGGTAAAGAAAAAGTGCTAAACCGTTTAAAACAATATAAGTAATGAAATAGACAAGATCAAGGTAGTATATACTTGAATTTTATAACGTAACCACATATGATAAAGTTGTATTAACAAATTACAACAATATGAATAAAGTATTTTATATAAAACGAAGGATTAGTAATTAAATTTATACGATGCAGAGAGTGTACGGTTGCTGTGAGTACAACGTAGAAATTAATGAATGCACCTTCGTAAAATGAATTAAATATATAATGAGAGTGATGAGCATTAAGTTGACTTAGTTTCCTTGATAATTTGGAAGCGCCCGCAATATTATTAATGTTATTCGCTAAATTCAGAGTGGAACCGTGCGGAAGCGCCTCTAACAATACAATTTGTATGTTAGTGGTGCTTTTTTGATATTTAATTTCGCAGGTACTTCAATTATGTATTTACGTAGTTCAATCATTGAGGAGGAAATGATCTTGTTAAAAAGAATGAGAGACGATATAAAAATGGTATTTGAGCAGGATCCAGCGGCACGTTCAACATTAGAAGTCATTACAACGTATGCAGGTTTACATGCAGTTTGGAGTCATTTGATTGCACATAAGTTATACAACCAAAAAAAATATGTTGCAGCACGCGCGATATCTCAAATTTCAAGATTTTTCACAGGTATAGAAATCCATCCAGGTGCTAAAATTGGAAAGCGTCTATTTATAGATCATGGTATGGGCGTTGTAATAGGAGAAACATGTACAATTGGTGATAATGTGACAATCTATCAAGGCGTGACACTTGGTGGGACAGGGAAAGAAAGAGGGAAAAGACACCCAGATATAGGAGACAATGTTTTAATAGCAGCCGGTGCGAAAGTTTTAGGAAATATTAAAATAAATTCAAATGTAAATATTGGTGCAAATTCAGTTGTTTTACAATCAGTTCCAAGTTATTCAACGGTTGTTGGTATACCAGGACATATTGTTAAGCAAGATGGTGTTCGAGTTGGAAAAACATTTGATCATCGCCATCTACCTGATCCAATTTATGAACAAATTAAGCATTTAGAACGACAACTTGAAAAGACTAGGAATGGAGAGATTCAAGATGATTACATTATATAATACGCTTACACGTCAAAAAGAAGTGTTCAAGCCTATAGAACCAGGGAAAGTAAAAATGTATGTATGTGGTCCTACTGTATATAACTACATTCATATTGGTAACGCAAGACCAGCAATTAATTATGACGTAGTGAGACGTTACTTTGAATACCAAGGATATAATGTAGAATATGTATCAAATTTTACAGACGTAGATGATAAATTAATTAAACGTTCTCAAGAATTAAATCAGTCTGTTCCCGAAATTGCAGAAAAATATATCGCTGCTTTTCATGAAGATGTTGGTGCGTTAAATGTTAGAAAAGCGACTTCAAATCCAAGGGTAATGGACCATATGGATGACATTATTCAATTTATTAAAGATTTGGTGGATCGAGGTTATGCATATGAAAGTGGTGGCGATGTTTACTTTAGAACACGTAAATTTGAAGGTTATGGTAAATTAAGTCATCAATCCATAGATGACTTAAAAGTGGGTGCTCGTATAGATGCAGGAGAGCATAAAGAAGATGCACTTGATTTTACATTGTGGAAAAAAGCGAAGCCTGGCGAGATTAGTTGGGATAGCCCATTTGGTGAAGGTAGACCAGGATGGCATATAGAATGTTCTGTAATGGCATTTCATGAGCTAGGACCTACAATTGATATACATGCGGGTGGTTCAGATTTACAATTTCCACATCATGAAAATGAAATAGCACAATCAGAAGCACATAATCATGCGCCATTTGCTAATTATTGGATGCATAATGGTTTCATTAATATTGATAATGAAAAAATGAGTAAATCACTAGGCAACTTTATTTTAGTTCACGATATTATTAAAGAAGTTGATCCAGATGTACTAAGATTCTTTATGATTAGCGTACATTATAGAAGCCCAATTAACTATAATCTAGAATTGGTAGAATCAGCACGTAGTGGACTAGAGCGTATTCGCAATAGTTATCAATTAATTGAAGAGCGCGCACAAATTGCTACTAATATTGAAAATCAACAGACATATATTGATCAAATTGATGCGATTTTAAATCGTTTTGAAACAGTTATGAATGATGATTTTAATACAGCTAATGCAATTACAGCTTGGTATGATTTAGCAAAACTTGCGAATAAATATGTACTAGAGAATACAACATCAACAGAAGTAATTGATAAATTTAAAGCAGTTTATCAAATTTTCAGCGATGTTTTAGGTGTACCGTTAAAATCTAAAAATGCAGATGAATTATTGGATGAAGATGTTGAAAAATTAATCGAAGAGCGTAATGAAGCAAGGAAAAACAAAGATTTTGCACGAGCAGATGAGATTCGAGACATGCTGAAATCACAAAACATTATATTAGAAGACACACCTCAAGGGGTTAGATTTAAACGTGGATAATCAACAAGATAATCACATTAAATTATTGAATCCATTGACCTTAGCATATATGGGAGACGCAGTCTTAGATCAATATGTACGTACCTATATCGTTTTAAAGCTTAAAAGTAAGCCTAATAAACTACATCAAATGTCTAAAAAATATGTATCTGCCAAAAGTCAGGCGCAAACGTTAGAATATTTAATGGAGCAAGAATGGTTTACAGACGAAGAAATGGATATTTTGAAGCGAGGGCGTAACGCGAAAAGTCATACTAAAGCTAAAAACACTGATGTTCAAACATATCGTAAAAGTTCAGCGATAGAAGCAGTGATAGGTTTTCTTTATTTAGAAAAAAGAGAAGAACGATTAGAGGCATTATTAAATAAAATAATAACAATAGTAAACGAAAGGTAGTGACGATGTGGAAGATACGGTTATTGTTGGTAGGCATGCTGTTAGAGAAGCGATTATTACTGGGCATCCGATAAATAAGATATTGATTCAAGAAGGTATTAAAAAGCAACAAATTAATGAAATTTTAAAAAATGCAAAAGATCAAAAAATCATTGTTCAAACTGTACCAAAATCTAAATTAGATTTTTTAGCAAATGCACCACATCAGGGTGTTGCAGCGCTTATTGCACCATATGAATATGCTGACTTCGATCAATTTTTAAAACAGCAAAAAGAAAAAGAAGGTTTATCGACAGTACTTATATTAGACGGCTTAGAAGACCCGCATAACTTGGGATCAATTTTAAGAACAGCCGATGCAACGGGAGTTGATGGTGTTATTATTCCTAAACGTCGTTCAGTTACACTAACGCAAACAGTTGCAAAAGCCTCAACAGGTGCAATTGAACATGTACCAGTTATTCGAGTGACAAATTTAGCTAAAACTATCGATGAACTAAAAGATAATGGCTTTTGGGTAGCTGGCACTGAAGCTAATAATGCAACAGATTATAGAAATCTAGAAGCGGACATGTCATTGGCTATTGTAATTGGTAGCGAAGGACAGGGTATGAGTCGCCTAGTAAGTGATAAATGCGATTTTTATATTAAGATTCCAATGGTTGGACATGTAAACAGTTTGAATGCTTCGGTTGCAGCAAGTTTAATGATGTACGAAGTATTTCGAAAAAGACATGATGTTGGAGAAATATAATGAAAGAACGTTACTTAATCATTGATGGATACAATATGATAGGACAATCACCAACGCTAAGCGCCATTGCAAAAGAGAATTTAGAAGAAGCTAGAATGCAATTAATAGATGCAATTGCAAATTATAATGCAGTTATTTCAGATGAAATTATTTGTGTTTTCGATGCTTATGACCAATCGGGTGTTGAAAGAGAATACATGTATCATGGCGTTAAAACGATTTTTACCAAGGAAAAAGAAACAGCTGATAGTTTCATAGAACGTTATGTTTATGAACTTTATGACAAGCATACTAAGCATATTACAGTTGTAACAAGTGATATGAGTGAGCAACATGCTATCTTTGGATCAGGTGCATATAGAATATCATCTCGCGAAATGTGGAGAGATTTAAAAGAAAATGAAATTGATGTGAGTAAATCATTAGATGATATAAGTGAAAACAAGCCAAGAACTCGAATTCCGTTATCTTCTGAAATCCTTGCAGAATTTGAAAAAATACGAAGAGGACATCATAAGAAATGACATTTCCGTCATCTTGAAATTTTGAATGTAACAATATTAAACTAACCTTAAATTTTAGATAGAAGGGGTTAGTTTAATATTTGAAATACGATTTGACAACTCAAGACAGTACAATCAAACGTAACAATGCAATAAATGATAAAGACTTCGAAAAGTTAGTAATGGATCTACAACCATTAATTATTCGACGCATCAAAACATTTGGATTTAATCATTATGATTTAGAAGACTTATATCAAGAAATACTTATACGGATGTATAGGTCGGTCCAAACATTTGATTTTAGTGGAGAGCAGCCTTTCACAAATTATGTTCAATGTTTAATTACGTCTGTAAAGTATGATTATTTGAGAAAATATTTAGCTACAAATAAAAGAATGGATAATTTGATTAATGAATATAGAGTTACGTATCCATGTGCAATAAAGCGTTATGATGTTGAAAACAATTATTTGAATAAATTAGCAATTAAAGAGTTGATTCGTCAGTTTAAGTATTTGAGTGCATTTGAAAAAGATGTCATGTATTTAATGTGTGAACAATATAAGCCGAGAGAAATTGCTCAACTGATGCATGTAAAAGAGAAAGTGATTTATAATGCCATACAACGATGTAAAAATAAAATAAAACGTTATTTCAAAATGATTTGAAAAGCGCCTTAGGACGTGAATTGAATTAGAACGTGTTACTTACTGATGGTTTGACATTTGTTATAAATTTTATGTATAGTATACTGGTATTATAATGAATAAAGGTGAATTATTGTGAGAAAAATACCTTTAAATTGTGAAGCTTGTGGCAATAGAAATTATAATGTTCCTAAGCAAGAAGGCTCGGCAACAAGATTAACCTTAAAGAAATATTGTCCAAAATGTAACGCGCACACAATTCATAAAGAATCGAAATAAATACATTCGAAATAATACTTTGATAATATGTTCAAAGGATTTGGAGGTTGAGCAGATGGCTAAAAAAGAAAGTTTCTTTAAAGGCGTTAAGTCTGAAATGGAAAAAACAAGTTGGCCGACGAAAGAAGAGCTATTTAAATATACTGTAATTGTAGTTTCTACTGTTATATTCTTCTTAGTCTTTTTCTATGCCTTAGATTTAGGAATTACAGCATTGAAAAATTTATTATTTGGTTAGAGGAGTGAAGACATGTCTGAAGAAGTTGGCGCAAAGCGTTGGTATGCAGTGCATACATATTCTGGATATGAAAATAAAGTTAAAAAGAATTTAGAAAAAAGAGTAGAATCTATGAATATGACTGAACAAATCTTTAGAGTAGTCATACCGGAAGAAGAAGAAACTCAAGTAAAAGATGGCAAAGCTAAAACGACTGTTAAAAAAACATTCCCTGGATATGTTTTAGTGGAATTAATCATGACAGATGAATCATGGTATGTGGTAAGAAATACACCAGGTGTTACTGGTTTTGTAGGTTCTGCAGGTGCAGGGTCTAAGCCAAATCCATTGTTACCAGAAGAAGTTCGCTTCATCTTAAAACAAATGGGTCTTAAAGAAAAGACTATCGATGTTGAACTCGAAGTTGGCGAGCAAGTTCGTATTAAATCAGGTCCATTTGCGAATCAAGTTGGTGAAGTTCAAGAAATTGAAACAGATAAGTTTAAGCTAACAGTATTAGTAGATATGTTTGGCCGAGAAACACCAGTAGAAGTTGAATTCGATCAAATAGAAAAGCTTTAATTAACAATTAAAGTTATTAAACTAACCAAAAGATAAAAAAGAGTATTGATTTTTTAATTAGAAAAGTGTTAAAATTATGTGGTCGCGCTTTTAGAGCGCCCATTTCGTCACGAAATGTTAAGAGTGGGAGGGCAAAACTGAGCCCTGTGACCACATCACGATATCAAGGAGGTGCACATCGTGGCTAAAAAAGTAGATAAAGTTGTTAAATTACAAATTCCTGCAGGTAAAGCGAATCCAGCACCACCAGTTGGTCCAGCATTAGGTCAAGCAGGTGTGAACATCATGGGATTCTGTAAAGAGTTCAATGCACGTACTCAAGATCAAGCAGGTTTAATTATTCCGGTAGAAATCAGTGTTTATGAAGATCGTTCATTTACATTTATTACAAAAACTCCACCGGCTCCAGTATTACTTAAAAAAGCAGCTGGTATTGAAAAAGGTTCAGGCGAACCAAACAAAACTAAAGTTGCTACAGTAACTAAAGATCAAGTACGCGAAATTGCTAACAGCAAAATGCAAGACTTAAACGCTGCTGACGAAGAAGCAGCTATGCGTATTATCGAAGGTACTGCACGTAGTATGGGTATCGTTGTAGAATAATTTTACGAATATTAAATTTGATTACATGATTTAAACGATGAAGCAGATAACAGAGATAATAATGATGAATTATAAATATAATCTGAATGACTAGATTAATGATTGATTTATTCATAAGATTAATTCTTCTGTTGTCTGCTCTTAACTTGCATATAGCAAGTAATGTGGGAGGAAATTCCGCTAAAACCACTAAAGGAGGAACTATAAATGGCTAAAAAAGGTAAAAAGTATCAAGAAGCAGCTAGTAAAGTTGACCGTACTCAGCACTACAGTGTTGAAGAAGCAATTAAATTAGCTAAAGAAACAAGCATTGCTAACTTTGACGCTTCTGTTGAAGTTGCATTCCGTTTAGGAATTGATACACGTAAAAATGACCAACAAATCCGTGGTGCAGTTGTATTACCAAACGGAACTGGTAAATCACAAAGTGTATTAGTATTCGCTAAAGGTGACAAAATTGCTGAAGCTGAAGCAGCAGGTGCTGACTATGTAGGTGAAGCAGAATACGTTCAAAAAATCCAACAAGGTTGGTTCGACTTCGATGTAGTAGTTGCTACACCAGACATGATGGGTGAAGTTGGTAAATTAGGTCGTGTATTAGGACCAAAAGGTTTAATGCCAAACCCTAAAACTGGAACTGTAACAATGGATGTTAAAAAAGCTGTTGAAGAAATCAAAGCTGGTAAAGTAGAATATCGTGCTGAAAAAGCTGGTATCGTACATGCATCAATTGGTAAAGTTTCATTTACTGATGAACAATTAATTGAAAACTTCAATACTTTACAAGATGTATTAGCTAAAGCTAAACCATCATCTGCTAAAGGTACATACTTCAAATCTGTTGCTGTAACTACAACAATGGGTCCTGGAGTTAAAATTGATACTGCAAGTTTCAAATAATAAATAATATAAACAATTACAGGCTGAAAGAAATATCTTTCAGTCTGTAAAAATATATTGACAATAAGTAATTTCCAAGTTATATTACTTATTGTGATTATTTTACCTAAGACAGTAGGAGTTATTTATAACTTAAAATTTATCCTGCCGAGGCTAAAATTGACTTGAACGTGATGATCTATGATCTTTCAAGCGCTTTTTGCCGTGGGTAGAAAGTGCTTTTTTTATTAATTTTAAAAAAAGCACCAAAAATTTAAATGGAGGTGTCTGAATGTCTGCTATCATTGAAGCTAAAAAACAACTAGTTGATGAAATTGCTGAGGTACTATCAAATTCAGTTTCAACAGTAATCGTTGACTACCGTGGATTAACAGTAGCTGAAGTTACTGACTTACGTTCACAATTACGTGAAGCTGGTGTTGAGTATAAAGTATACAAAAACACTATGGTACGTCGTGCAGCTGAAAAAGCTGGTATCGAAGGCTTAGATGAATTCTTAACAGGTCCTACTGCTATTGCAACTTCAAGTGAAGATGCTGTAGCTGCAGCGAAAGTAATTTCTGGATTTGCTAAAGATCATGAAGCATTAGAAATTAAATCAGGCGTTATGGAAGGCAATGTTATTACAGCAGAAGAAGTTAAAACTGTTGGTTCATTACCTTCACACGATGGTCTTGTATCTATGCTTTTATCAGTATTACAAGCTCCTGTACGCAACTTCGCTTATGCGGTTAAAGCTATTGGAGAACAAAAAGAAGAAAGCGCTGAATAATTTTTAGCGTAAAAAAATTAAAAATAATGGAGGAATTATAAAATGGCTAATCATGAACAAATCATTGAAGCGATTAAAGAAATGTCAGTATTAGAATTAAACGACTTAGTAAAAGCAATTGAAGAAGAATTTGGTGTAACTGCAGCTGCTCCAGTAGCAGTAGCAGGTGCAGCTGGTGGCGCTGACGCTGCAGCAGAAAAAACTGAATTTGACGTTGAGTTAACTTCAGCTGGTTCATCTAAAATCAAAGTTGTTAAAGCTGTTAAAGAAGCAACTGGTTTAGGATTAAAAGATGCTAAAGAATTAGTAGACGGAGCTCCTAAAGTAATCAAAGAAGCTTTACCTAAAGAAGAAGCTGAAAAACTTAAAGAACAATTAGAAGAAGTTGGAGCTACTGTAGAATTAAAATAATTCAAGTATCTTAAACTTAATAATCAAAGTTTTATAGCAAGTATTGCTATAATATAATGATTCTTTGAGAAGTTAAAACCCCGTTATTTTGATAACGGGGTTTTATTCATTTAAAGACTGAGTGAAATGTTATAATTATAATGACGAGTTACAAAGTGAAGATGAGGTGGAATAATGAGTCATTATTACGATGAAGATCCAAGTGTAATTAGCAATGAACAACGTATTCAATATCAATTAAACCATCATAAAATTGATTTAATAACTGATAATGGAGTGTTTTCGAAAGATAAAGTAGATTATGGTTCAGATGTTCTTGTTCAAACTTTTTTAAAAGCGCATCCACCTGGTCCAAGTAAGCGAATTGCCGATGTTGGTTGTGGTTACGGACCAATTGGTTTGATGATTGCTAAAGTATCACCACATCATTCAATTACAATGCTAGATGTTAATCACAGAGCGCTAGCCTTAGTTGAAAAAAACAAAAAAATAAATGGTATTGATAATGCGATCGTAAAGGAAAGTGATGCTTTGTCTGCTGTGGAAGACAAAAGTTTTGATTTTATTTTAACCAATCCACCAATAAGAGCAGGGAAAGAAACCGTGCATCGTATATTCGAGCAAGCATTACATAGATTAGACTCGAACGGTGAACTATTCGTTGTAATTCAGAAGAAGCAAGGTATGCCATCTGCAAAGAAAAGAATGAATGAACTTTTTGGAAATGTAGAAGTGGTAAATAAAGATAAAGGATATTACATTCTGAGAAGTATAAAAGCTTGAAATGAAATGGATATTCTGTTATAGTTATATAATGTAAAAATTTATGTTCAATAAGTGTGTACTTTTACGTTAAATAGATAAGTTAATTAAGAATAAATATAGAATCGAAAATGGTGTCATCATTAGTGTTGCCGTTTTCTTTTTGTCTTTTTATTAATATGCTTATGGTATTTAGCTAAAAGCGGATCACATAATTTTTGAGGGGTGAATCTGTTTGGCAGGTCAAGTTGTCCAATATGGAAGACATCGTAAACGTAGAAACTACGCGAGAATTTCAGAAGTATTAGAATTACCAAACTTAATAGAAATTCAAACTAAATCTTACGAGTGGTTCCTAAGAGAAGGTTTAATCGAAATGTTTAGAGACATTTCTCCAATTGAAGATTTTACTGGTAATTTGTCATTAGAGTTTGTGGATTACCGTTTAGGAGAACCAAAATATGATTTAGAAGAATCTAAAAACCGTGACGCTACTTATGCTGCACCTCTTCGTGTAAAAGTGCGTCTAATCATTAAAGAAACAGGAGAAGTTAAAGAACAAGAAGTCTTTATGGGTGATTTCCCATTAATGACTGATACAGGTACGTTCGTTATCAATGGTGCAGAACGTGTAATCGTATCTCAATTAGTTCGTTCACCATCCGTTTATTTCAATGAAAAAATCGACAAAAATGGTCGTGAAAACTATGATGCAACAATTATTCCAAACCGTGGTGCATGGTTAGAATATGAAACAGATGCTAAAGATGTTGTATACGTACGTATTGATAGAACACGTAAACTACCATTAACAGTATTGTTACGTGCATTAGGTTTCTCAAGCGACCAAGAAATTGTTGACCTTTTAGGTGACAATGAATATTTACGTAATACTTTAGAGAAAGACGGCACTGAAAACACTGAACAAGCGTTATTAGAAATCTATGAACGTTTACGTCCAGGTGAACCACCAACTGTTGAAAATGCTAAAAGTCTATTGTATTCACGTTTCTTTGATCCAAAACGCTATGACTTAGCAAGCGTGGGTCGTTATAAAACAAACAAAAAATTACATTTAAAACATCGTTTATTTAATCAAAAATTAGCTGAGCCAATTGTAAATACTGAAACTGGTGAAATTGTAGTTGAAGAAGGTACAGTGCTTGATCGTCGTAAAATCGACGAAATCATGGATGTACTTGAATCAAATGCAAACAGCGAAGTGTTTGAATTGCATGGTAGCGTTATAGACGAGCCAGTAGAAATTCAATCAATTAAAGTATATGTTCCTAACGATGATGAAGGTCGTACGACAACTGTAATTGGTAATGCTTTCCCTGACTCAGAAGTTAAATGCATTACACCAGCAGATATCATTGCTTCAATGAGTTACTTCTTTAACTTATTAAGCGGTATTGGATATACAGATGATATTGACCATTTAGGTAACCGTCGTTTACGTTCTGTAGGTGAATTACTACAAAACCAATTCCGTATCGGTTTATCAAGAATGGAAAGAGTTGTACGTGAAAGAATGTCAATTCAAGATACTGAGTCTATCACACCTCAACAATTAATTAATATTCGACCTGTTATTGCATCTATTAAAGAATTCTTTGGTAGCTCTCAATTATCACAATTCATGGACCAAGCAAATCCATTAGCTGAGTTAACGCATAAACGTCGTCTATCAGCATTAGGACCTGGTGGTTTAACACGTGAACGTGCTCAAATGGAAGTACGTGACGTTCACTACTCTCACTATGGCCGTATGTGTCCAATTGAAACACCTGAGGGACCAAACATTGGATTGATTAACTCATTATCAAGTTATGCACGTGTAAATGAATTCGGCTTTATTGAAACACCATATCGTAAAGTTGATTTAGATACACATGCTATCACTGATCAAATTGACTATTTAACAGCTGACGAAGAAGATAGCTATGTTGTAGCACAAGCAAACTCTAAATTAGATGAAAATGGTCGTTTCATGGATGATGAAGTTGTATGTCGTTTCCGTGGTAACAACACAGTTATGGCTAAAGAAAAAATGGATTATATGGATGTATCGCCGAAGCAAGTTGTTTCAGCAGCGACAGCATGTATTCCATTCTTAGAAAATGATGACTCAAACCGTGCATTGATGGGTGCGAACATGCAACGTCAAGCAGTGCCTTTGATGAATCCAGAAGCACCATTTGTTGGTACAGGTATGGAACACGTTGCAGCACGTGATTCTGGTGCAGCTATTACAGCTAAGCACAGAGGTCGTGTTGAACATGTTGAATCTAATGAAATTCTTGTACGTCGTCTAGTTGAAGAGAACGGCGTTGAGCATGAAGGTGAATTAGATCGCTATCCATTAGCTAAATTTAAACGTTCAAACTCAGGTACATGTTACAACCAACGTCCAATCGTTGCAGTTGGAGATGTTGTTGAGTATAACGAGATTTTAGCAGATGGACCATCTATGGAATTAGGAGAAATGGCATTAGGTAGAAACGTAGTAGTTGGTTTCATGACTTGGGACGGTTACAACTATGAGGATGCCGTTATCATGAGTGAAAGACTTGTGAAAGATGACGTGTATACTTCTATTCATATTGAAGAGTATGAATCAGAAGCACGTGATACTAAGTTAGGACCTGAAGAAATCACAAGAGATATTCCTAATGTTTCTGAAAGTGCACTTAAGAACTTAGACGATCGTGGTATCGTTTATATTGGTGCAGAAGTAAAAGATGGAGATATTTTAGTTGGTAAAGTAACGCCTAAAGGTGTAACTGAGTTAACTGCCGAAGAAAGATTGTTACATGCAATCTTTGGTGAAAAAGCACGTGAAGTTAGAGATACTTCATTACGTGTACCTCACGGCGCTGGCGGTATCGTTCTTGATGTAAAAGTATTCAATCGCGAAGAAGGCGACGATACATTATCACCTGGTGTAAACCAATTAGTACGTGTATACATCGTTCAAAAACGTAAAATTCATGTTGGTGATAAGATGTGTGGTCGACATGGTAACAAAGGTGTCATTTCTAAGATTGTTCCTGAAGAAGATATGCCTTACTTACCAGACGGACGTCCGATCGATATCATGTTAAACCCTCTTGGTGTACCATCTCGTATGAACATCGGACAAGTATTAGAGCTACACTTAGGTATGGCTGCTAAAAATCTTGGTATTCACGTTGCATCACCAGTATTTGACGGCGCAAACGATGACGATGTATGGTCAACAATTGAAGAAGCTGGTATGGCTCGTGATGGTAAAACTGTACTTTATGATGGACGTACAGGTGAACCATTCGATAACCGTATTTCAGTAGGTGTAATGTACATGTTGAAACTTGCGCACATGGTTGATGATAAATTACATGCGCGTTCAACAGGACCATATTCACTTGTTACACAACAACCACTTGGAGGTAAAGCGCAATTCGGTGGACAACGTTTCGGTGAGATGGAGGTATGGGCACTTGAAGCATATGGTGCTGCATACACATTACAAGAAATCTTAACTTACAAATCCGATGATACAGTAGGACGTGTGAAAACATACGAGGCTATTGTTAAAGGTGAAAACATCTCTAGACCAAGTGTTCCAGAATCATTCCGAGTATTGATGAAAGAATTACAAAGTTTAGGTTTAGATGTAAAAGTTATGGATGAGCAAGATAATGAAATCGAAATGACAGACGTTGATGACGATGATGTTGTAGAACGTAAAGTAGATTTACAACAAAATGATGCTCCTGAAACACAAAAAGAAGTTACTGATTAATACGCAATTTACAAAACAGGCAAAAAGATACTAAGCTGAATTTTATTGATGATTCAGTTTAGTACTTTAAGCCATTTTAAATAAATGCAAATCAATCAAATAGCACAGCTAATCTAAATTGAAGGAGGTAGGCTCCTTGATTGATGTAAATAATTTCCATTATATGAAAATAGGATTGGCTTCACCTGAAAAAATCCGTTCTTGGTCTTTTGGTGAAGTTAAAAAACCTGAAACAATCAACTACCGTACATTAAAACCTGAAAAAGATGGTCTATTCTGTGAAAGGATTTTCGGACCTACAAAAGACTGGGAATGTAGTTGTGGTAAATACAAACGTGTTCGCTACAAAGGCATGGTCTGTGACAGATGTGGAGTTGAAGTAACTAAATCTAAAGTACGTCGTGAAAGAATGGGTCACATTGAACTTGCTGCTCCAGTTTCTCACATTTGGTATTTCAAAGGTATACCAAGCCGTATGGGATTATTACTTGACATGTCACCAAGAGCATTAGAAGAAGTTATTTACTTTGCTTCTTATGTTGTTGTAGATCCAGGTCCAACTGGTTTAGAAAAGAAAACTTTATTATCTGAAGCTGAATTCAGAGATTATTATGATAAATACCCAGGTCAATTCGTTGCAAAAATGGGTGCAGAAGGTATTAAAGATTTACTTGAAGAGATTGATCTTGACGAAGAACTTAAATTGTTACGCGATGAGTTGGAATCAGCTACTGGTCAAAGACTTACTCGTGCAATTAAACGTTTAGAAGTTGTTGAATCATTCCGTAATTCAGGTAACAAACCTTCATGGATGATTTTAGATGTACTTCCAATCATCCCACCAGAAATTCGTCCAATGGTTCAATTAGATGGTGGACGATTTGCAACAAGTGACTTAAACGATTTATACCGTCGTGTAATTAATCGAAATAATCGTTTGAAACGTTTATTAGATTTAGGTGCACCTGGTATCATCGTTCAAAACGAAAAACGTATGTTACAAGAAGCCGTTGACGCTTTAATTGATAATGGTCGTCGTGGTCGTCCAGTTACTGGCCCAGGTAACCGTCCATTAAAATCTTTATCTCATATGTTAAAAGGTAAACAAGGTCGTTTCCGTCAAAACTTACTTGGTAAACGTGTTGACTATTCAGGACGTTCAGTTATTGCAGTAGGTCCAAGCTTGAAAATGTACCAATGTGGTTTACCAAAAGAAATGGCACTTGAACTATTTAAACCATTCGTAATGAAAGAATTAGTTCAACGTGAAATTGCAACTAACATTAAAAATGCGAAGAGTAAAATCGAACGCATGGATGATGAAGTTTGGGACGTATTGGAAGAAGTAATTAGAGAACATCCTGTATTACTTAACCGTGCACCAACACTTCATAGACTTGGTATTCAAGCATTTGAACCAACTTTAGTTGAAGGTCGTGCGATTCGTCTACATCCACTTGTAACAACAGCTTATAACGCTGACTTTGACGGTGACCAAATGGCGGTTCACGTTCCTTTATCAAAAGAGGCACAAGCTGAAGCAAGAATGTTGATGTTAGCAGCACAAAACATCTTGAACCCTAAAGATGGTAAACCTGTAGTTACACCATCACAAGATATGGTACTTGGTAACTATTACCTTACTTTAGAAAGAAAAGATGCAGTAAATACAGGCGCAATCTTTAATAATACAAATGAAGTATTAAAAGCATATGCAAATGGCTTTGTACATTTACACACTAGAATTGGTGTACATGCAAGTTCGTTCAATAATCCAACATTTACTGAAGAACAAAACAAAAAGATTCTTGCTACGTCAGTAGGTAAAATTATATTCAATGAAATCATTCCAGATTCATTTGCTTATATTAATGAACCTACGCAAGAAAACTTAGAAAGAAAGACACCAAACAGATATTTCATCGATCCTACAACTTTAGGTGAAGGTGGATTAAAAGAATACTTTGAAAATGAAGAATTAATTGAACCTTTCAACAAAAAATTCTTAGGTAATATTATTGCAGAAGTATTCAACAGATTTAGCATCACTGATACATCAATGATGTTAGACCGTATGAAAGACTTAGGATTCAAATTCTCATCTAAAGCTGGTATTACAGTAGGTGTTGCTGATATCGTAGTATTACCTGATAAGCAACAAATACTTGATGAGCATGAAAAATTAGTCGACAGAATTACAAAACAATTCAACCGTGGTTTAATCACTGAAGAAGAAAGATATAATGCAGTTGTTGAAATTTGGACAGATGCAAAAGATCAAATTCAAGGTGAATTGATGCAATCACTTGATAAAACTAACCCAATCTTCATGATGAGTGATTCAGGTGCCCGTGGTAACGCATCTAACTTTACACAGTTAGCAGGTATGCGTGGATTGATGGCCGCACCATCTGGTAAGATTATCGAATTACCAATCACATCTTCATTCCGTGAAGGTTTAACAGTACTTGAATACTTCATCTCAACTCACGGTGCACGTAAAGGTCTTGCCGATACAGCACTTAAAACAGCTGACTCAGGATATCTTACTCGTCGTCTTGTTGACGTGGCACAAGATGTTATTGTTCGTGAAGAAGACTGTGGTACTGATAGAGGTTTATTAGTTTCTGATATTAAAGAAGGTACAGAAATGATTGAACCATTTATCGAACGTATTGAAGGTCGTTATTCTAAAGAAACAATTCGTCATCCTGAAACTGATGAAATAATCATTCGTCCTGATGAATTAATTACACCTGAAATTGCTAAGAAAATTACAGATGCTGGTATTGAACAAATGTATATTCGCTCAGCATTTACTTGTAACGCACGACATGGTGTTTGTGAAAAATGTTACGGTAAAAACCTTGCTACTGGTGAAAAAGTTGAAGTTGGTGAAGCAGTTGGTACAATTGCAGCCCAATCTATCGGTGAACCAGGTACACAGCTTACAATGCGTACATTCCATACAGGTGGGGTAGCAGGTAGCGATATCACACAAGGTCTTCCTCGTATTCAAGAGATTTTCGAAGCACGTAACCCTAAAGGTCAAGCGGTAATTACGGAAATCGAAGGTGTCGTAGAAGATATTAAATTAGCAAAAGATAGACAACAAGAAATTGTTGTTAAAGGTGCTAATGAAACAAGATCATACCTTGCTTCAGGTACTTCAAGAATTATTGTAGAAATCGGTCAACCAGTTCAACGTGGTGAAGTATTAACTGAAGGTTCTATTGAACCTAAGAATTACTTATCTGTTGCTGGATTAAACGCGACTGAAAGCTACTTATTAAAAGAAGTACAAAAAGTTTACCGTATGCAAGGTGTAGAAATCGACGATAAACACGTTGAGGTTATGGTTCGACAAATGTTACGTAAAGTTAGAATTATCGAAGCAGGTGATACGAAGTTATTACCAGGTTCATTAGTTGATATTCATAACTTTACAGATGCAAATAGAGAAGCATTTAAACACCGTAAGCGTCCTGCAACAGCTAAACCAGTATTACTTGGTATTACTAAAGCATCACTTGAAACAGAAAGTTTCTTATCTGCAGCATCATTCCAAGAAACAACAAGAGTTCTTACAGATGCAGCAATTAAAGGTAAGCGTGATGACTTATTAGGTCTTAAAGAAAACGTAATTATTGGTAAGTTAATTCCAGCTGGTACTGGTATGAGACGTTATAGCGACGTAAAATACGAAAAAACAGCTAAACCAGTTGCAGAAGTTGAATCTCAAACTGAAGTAACGGAATAACAAGTATATAACAGAGGCTAATGCTTTAGCCTCTTGTTATTTTTATGTAAATTATTTGATTTAATGTTGACGAATTCTCTTGTTCAATGTTAATATATTAAAGGTTGATGCAAGCAGAACTTTGGAGGATAAATTATTGTCTAAGGAAAAAGTTGCACGCTTTAACAAACAACATTTTGTAGTTGGTCTTAAAGAAACGCTTAAAGCGTTAAAGAAAGATCAAGTTACATCTTTGATTATTGCTGAAGACGTTGAAGTATATTTAATGACTCGCGTGTTAAGCCAAATCAATCAGAAAAATATACCTGTATCTTTTTTCAAAAGCAAACATGCTTTGGGTAAACATGTAGGTATTAACGTCAATGCGACAATAGTAGCATTGATTAAATGAGAATTAGTAAGTGTTTTACTTACTAAATTTTATTTAACCTAAAAATGAACCACCTGGATGTGTGGGATTAAAAAGTGAAGAGAGGAGGACATATCACATGCCAACTATTAACCAATTAGTACGTAAACCAAGACAAAGCAAAATCAAAAAATCAGATTCTCCAGCTTTAAATAAAGGTTTCAACAGTAAAAAGAAAAAATTTACTGACTTAAACTCACCACAAAAACGTGGTGTATGTACTCGTGTAGGTACAATGACACCTAAAAAACCTAACTCAGCGTTACGTAAATATGCACGTGTGCGTTTATCAAACAACATCGAAATTAACGCATACATCCCTGGTATCGGCCATAACTTACAAGAACACAGTGTTGTACTTGTACGTGGTGGACGTGTAAAAGACTTACCAGGTGTGCGTTACCATATTGTACGTGGAGCACTTGATACTTCAGGTGTTGACGGACGTAGACAAGGTCGTTCATTATACGGAACTAAGAAACCTAAAAACTAAGAATTTAGTTTTTAATTAAATCTTAAACTTAAAATATTTAATATAAGGAAGGGAGGATTTACATTATGCCTCGTAAAGGATCAGTACCTAAAAGAGACGTATTACCAGATCCAATTCATAACTCTAAGTTAGTAACTAAATTAATTAACAAAATTATGTTAGATGGTAAACGTGGAACAGCACAAAGAATTCTTTATTCAGCATTCGACCTAGTTGAACAACGCAGTGGTCGTGATGCATTAGAAGTATTCGAAGAAGCAATCAACAACATTATGCCAGTATTAGAAGTTAAAGCTCGTCGTGTAGGTGGTTCTAACTATCAAGTACCAGTAGAAGTTCGTCCAGAGCGTCGTACTACTTTAGGTTTACGTTGGTTAGTTAACTATGCACGTCTTCGTGGTGAAAAAACGATGGAAGATCGTTTAGCTAACGAAATTTTAGATGCAGCAAATAATACAGGTGGTGCCGTTAAGAAACGTGAGGACACTCACAAAATGGCTGAAGCAAACAAAGCATTTGCTCACTACCGTTGGTAAGATAAAAGCTTTTACCCTGAGTGTGTTCTATATTAATGAATTTTCATTAAGCGTTCATGCTTAGGGCATCGCCATATCTATCGTATTTATTCAGTAATATAAACTGGAAGGAGAAAAAATACATGGCTAGAGAATTTTCATTAGAAAAAACTCGTAATATCGGTATCATGGCTCACATTGATGCTGGTAAAACGACTACGACTGAACGTATTCTTTATTACACTGGCCGTATCCACAAAATTGGTGAAACACACGAAGGTGCTTCACAAATGGACTGGATGGAGCAAGAACAAGACCGTGGTATTACTATCACATCTGCTGCAACAACAGCAGCTTGGGAAGGTCACCGTGTAAACATTATCGATACACCTGGACACGTAGACTTCACTGTAGAAGTTGAACGTTCATTACGTGTACTTGACGGAGCAGTTACAGTACTTGATGCACAATCAGGTGTTGAACCTCAAACTGAAACAGTTTGGCGTCAGGCTACAACTTATGGTGTTCCACGTATCGTATTTGTAAACAAAATGGACAAATTAGGTGCTAACTTCGAATACTCTGTAAGTACATTACATGATCGTTTACAAGCTAACGCTGCTCCAATCCAATTACCAATTGGTGCGGAAGACGAATTCGAAGCAATCATTGACTTAGTTGAAATGAAATGTTTCAAATATACAAATGATTTAGGTACTGAAATTGAAGAAATTGAAATTCCTGAAGACCACTTAGATAGAGCTGAAGAAGCTCGTGCTAGCTTAATCGAAGCAGTTGCAGAAACTAGCGACGAATTAATGGAAAAATATCTTGGTGACGAAGAAATTTCAGTTTCTGAATTAAAAGAAGCTATCCGCCAAGCTACTACTAACGTAGAATTCTACCCAGTACTTTGTGGTACAGCTTTCAAAAACAAAGGTGTTCAATTAATGCTTGACGCTGTAATTGATTACTTACCTTCACCACTAGACGTTAAACCAATTATTGGTCACCGTGCTAGCAACCCTGAAGAAGAAGTAATCGCGAAAGCAGACGATTCAGCTGAATTCGCTGCATTAGCGTTCAAAGTTATGACTGACCCTTATGTTGGTAAATTGACATTCTTCCGTGTGTATTCAGGTACAATGACATCTGGTTCATACGTTAAGAACTCTACTAAAGGTAAACGTGAACGTGTAGGTCGTTTATTACAAATGCACGCTAACTCACGTCAAGAAATCGATACTGTATACTCTGGAGATATCGCTGCTGCGGTAGGTCTTAAAGATACAGGTACTGGTGATACTTTATGTGGTGAGAAAAATGACATTATCTTGGAATCAATGGAATTCCCTGAGCCAGTTATTCACTTATCAGTAGAGCCAAAATCTAAAGCTGACCAAGATAAAATGACTCAAGCTTTAGTTAAATTACAAGAAGAAGACCCAACATTCCATGCACACACTGACGAAGAAACTGGACAAGTTATCATCGGTGGTATGGGTGAGCTTCACTTAGACATCTTAGTAGACCGTATGAAGAAAGAATTCAACGTTGAATGTAACGTAGGTGCTCCAATGGTTTCATATCGTGAAACATTCAAATCATCTGCACAAGTTCAAGGTAAATTCTCTCGTCAATCTGGTGGTCGAGGTCAATACGGTGATGTTCACATTGAATTCACACCAAACGAAACAGGCGCAGGTTTCGAATTCGAAAACGCTATCGTTGGTGGTGTAGTTCCTCGTGAATACATTCCATCAGTAGAAGCTGGTCTTAAAGATGCTATGGAAAATGGTGTCTTAGCAGGTTATCCTTTAATTGATGTTAAAGCTAAATTATATGATGGTTCATACCATGATGTCGATTCATCTGAAATGGCCTTCAAAATTGCTGCATCATTAGCACTTAAAGAAGCTGCTAAAAAATGTGATCCTGTAATCTTAGAACCAATGATGAAAGTAACTATTGAAATGCCTGAAGAGTACATGGGTGATATCATGGGTGACGTAACATCTCGTCGTGGACGTGTTGATGGTATGGAACCTCGTGGTAATGCACAAGTTGTTAATGCTTATGTACCACTTTCAGAAATGTTCGGTTATGCAACATCATTACGTTCAAACACTCAAGGTCGCGGTACTTACACTATGTACTTCGATCACTATGCTGAAGTTCCAAAATCAATCGCTGAAGATATTATCAAGAAAAATAAAGGTGAATAATATAACTTGTTTTGACTAGCTAGCCTAGGTTAAAATACAAGGTGAGCTTAAATGTAAGCTATCATCTTTATAGTTTGATTTTTTGGGGTGAATGCATTATAAAAGAATTGTAAAATTCTTTTTGCATCGCTATAAATAATTTCTCATGATGGTGAGAAACTATCATGAGAGATAAATTTAAATATTATTTTTAATTAGAATAGGAGAGATTTTATAATGGCAAAAGAAAAATTCGATCGTTCTAAAGAACATGCCAATATCGGTACTATCGGTCACGTTGACCATGGTAAAACAACATTAACAGCAGCAATCGCTACTGTATTAGCAAAAAATGGTGACTCAGTTGCACAATCATATGACATGATTGACAACGCTCCAGAAGAAAAAGAACGTGGTATCACAATCAATACTTCTCACATTGAGTACCAAACTGACAAACGTCACTACGCTCACGTTGACTGCCCAGGACACGCTGACTACGTTAAAAACATGATCACTGGTGCTGCTCAAATGGACGGCGGTATCTTAGTAGTATCTGCTGCTGACGGTCCAATGCCACAAACTCGTGAACACATTCTTTTATCACGTAACGTTGGTGTACCAGCATTAGTAGTATTCTTAAACAAAGTTGACATGGTTGACGATGAAGAATTATTAGAATTAGTAGAAATGGAAGTTCGTGACTTATTAAGCGAATATGACTTCCCAGGTGACGATGTACCTGTAATCGCTGGTTCAGCATTAAAAGCTTTAGAAGGCGATGCTCAATACGAAGAAAAAATCTTAGAATTAATGGAAGCTGTAGATACTTACATTCCAACTCCAGAACGTGATTCTGACAAACCATTCATGATGCCAGTTGAGGACGTATTCTCAATCACTGGTCGTGGTACTGTTGCTACAGGCCGTGTTGAACGTGGTCAAATCAAAGTTGGTGAAGAAGTTGAAATCATCGGTTTACATGACACATCTAAAACAACTGTTACAGGTGTTGAAATGTTCCGTAAATTATTAGACTACGCTGAAGCTGGTGACAACATTGGTGCATTATTACGTGGTGTTGCTCGTGAAGACGTACAACGTGGTCAAGTATTAGCTGCTCCTGGTTCAATTACACCACATACTGAATTCAAAGCAGAAGTATACGTATTATCAAAAGACGAAGGTGGACGTCACACTCCATTCTTCTCAAACTATCGTCCACAATTCTATTTCCGTACTACTGACGTAACTGGTGTTGTTCACTTACCAGAAGGTACTGAAATGGTAATGCCTGGTGATAACGTTGAAATGACAGTAGAATTAATCGCTCCAATCGCGATTGAAGACGGTACTCGTTTCTCAATCCGTGAAGGTGGACGTACTGTAGGATCAGGCGTTGTTACTGAAATCATTAAATAATTTCTAATTTCTTAGATTTTATATAAAAAGAAGATCCCTCAATCGAGGGGTCTTTTTTTAATGTGTAAATTTTGTAATGGCTATTCGATTTAGAAGAACAATAATTGATGAAAGACTGACTAATAAAACTTATAACTGATAATACTGTTTAAATAAAATTGTTGAGTCTTGGACATTGTAAAATGCTCCCTTCAAAGTTTTCATTTTTTCAATGTCTACTTTGAAGGGAGCATTTCATTAGTTTATGTCTCAGATTCATATCTTTCAATTAATTTAAATGCTTAATTTGTTTTAAATACTTGCTCTAATTCAATGATTTTTAAAAATACAGCTACAGCGTATTTTAATGATTTTTCATCAATATCAAATTTGGGATTATGGTGTGGCGCTGTAATACCTTTACTTTCATTACCACAACCAGTCAGAAAGAATGCACCTGGTCGTACTTTCAAATAATGTGAAAAATCTTCTCCAATCATCATTAAATCTGATTCATTAAAGCGTACATGTAAGTCATTTGTTGCTTCTTTAATAACTTGATATGCTTTCTCGTTATTATGGACAGGCAAATACCCTTTAATATAATTCAAATCATAGTTAATATCATTTGCTATTGCTAAACCTTGTAAAAGCTTATCCATTTTGTCCATTACATGATTCTGTATATCTGAATCGAAAGTTCTAACTGTACCTTTACAAAATGCTTGATCAGGAATAACGCTATCTGTGGTGCCTGCTTGAATCATTCCAAATGAAAGTACAGCTTGTTTAACTGGATCGATCGTACGTGAAATTATTTTTTGTGCACTTAAAATGAACTCTGCCATGATTACTATTGGGTCAATGGTTTCATGAGGTTTGGCACCATGACCGCCACGACCTTTAATTGTGACACTAAATTCATCTGGAGAGGCCATGATTGCCCCCGCACGTGAATGAATAGTTCCAGTAGGATAACCACTCCATAAATGTGTACCGTAAATTCTATCTACATTTTCCAGACATCCAGCATCTATCATTTCTTGAGAACCACCTGGCATGATTTCTTCACCGTACTGGAATATTAATACAACATTACCTTCTAATAAATGTTTATGTTCATCTAAAATCTCTGCTACAGTAAGTAAAATTGCTGTATGACCATCATGCCCACACGCATGCATACATCCTGGATTTTTAGACTTATAAGGCACATCGTTTAATTCCTCGACAGGTAACGCATCAAAGTCAGCTCTTAATGCAATGGTAGGTCCTGTGCCCAAGCCTTTAAATGTGGCTTTGATACCATTGCGGCCGATAGGAGTTTCAATATCACAAGATAACTGGCTTAATTGGTTAACAATATAATCATGTGTTTGAAATTCTTCAAAAGATAACTCAGGATATTGGTGTAAATAACGTCTGAGTTGAATTGTTTTATTTTCTTTATTATTTGCTAGTTGGAACCAATCTAACACCCTTATCACTACTTTCTAAAATAATGTTTATAGTATAACATTTTATGAAATTATCGTACTAAATGATTGCTTTGAGATATTTTATCTATGAATGATAAGGCTTTCAAGTTATCTAGAATTACTGTATGATAAAGGTATTACCAAACAATACTTAAGGGGGATTATATACTGTGGTTCAATCATTACATGAGTTTTTAGAGGAAAATATAAATTATCTAAAAGAAAATGGTTTGTATAATGAAATAGATACAATTGAAGGTGCAAACGGACCAGAAATCAAAATCAATGGGAAATCATACATTAACTTATCTTCAAATAATTATTTAGGACTAGCAACTAATGAAGATTTGAAATCAGCTGCAAAAGCAGCTATTGATACACATGGTGTAGGTGCAGGCGCTGTTCGTACAATCAATGGTACATTAGATTTACACGACGAATTAGAAGAAACACTAGCAAAATTTAAAGGAACAGAAGCTGCAATAGCTTATCAGTCAGGATTTAATTGTAATATGGCTGCTATTTCAGCTGTCATGAATAAAAATGATGCTATTTTATCAGATGAGCTTAATCATGCATCAATTATTGATGGATGTCGCTTATCTAAAGCTAAAATTATTCGAGTTAACCATTCAGACATGGATGATTTACGTGCGAAAGCAAAAGAAGCAGTTGAATCAGGTCAATACAATAAAGTGATGTATATCACTGATGGCGTTTTTAGTATGGATGGTGATGTGGCTAAATTACCTGAAATTGTAGAAATTGCAGAAGAATTTGGTTTATTAACTTATGTTGACGACGCTCATGGTTCAGGTGTTATGGGTAAAGGCGCTGGTACGGTTAAACATTTTGGTTTACAAGATAAAATCGATTTCCAAATAGGTACGCTTTCTAAAGCAATTGGTGTCGTTGGCGGCTATGTAGCAGGTACAAAAGAGTTAATAGATTGGTTAAAAGCACAATCACGACCATTCTTATTCTCTACATCATTAGCACCTGGGGATACCAAAGCAATAACTGAAGCAGTTAAAAAGTTAATGGATTCAACTGAATTACATGATAAATTATGGGACAATGCACAATATTTAAAAAATGGATTGTCAAAATTAGGATATGATACAGGTGAGTCAGAAACTCCAATTACACCAGTAATTATTGGTGATGAAAAAACAACTCAAGAATTTAGTAAGCGTTTAAAAGACGAAGGTGTCTATGTGAAATCTATCGTTTTCCCAACAGTACCAAGAGGTACAGGACGTGTAAGAAATATGCCTACAGCTGCACATACAAAAGACATGTTAGATGAAGCAATTGCGGCTTATGAAAAAGTAGGAAAAGAAATGAAGTTGATTTAATATTTATTTATTCCCACGGCAAATATTGTCGTGGGCTTTTTTTAATGTTTAGTTTATTAACAGTAAGTTCTTATAACAATGTTTAGTGCTCCCCAAAATTGAAGTTTGAATTTTAAAAGCATCTTGTAGAATTTAGTTGTATTTTTTACAAAGAAATTCATTTTGATTATTTTTGATAATGAGCATTTAAATAGTAATACATGTTTATAGTGTGTAGTATATGTCTATACTAGTAGTAACTATATAGAGAAAGTAGGAATAAACTATGTCACAAGATGTAAATGAATTAAGTAAGCAACCAACGCCAGATAAAGCAGAAGATAACGCATTTTTCCCATCACCATATTCCCTTAGTCAATATACAGCACCTAAAACAGATTTTGATGGTGTTGAACACAAAGGTGCCTATAAAGATGGTAAATGGAAAGTATTGATGATTGCTGCTGAAGAGAGATATGTATTATTGGAAAATGGAAAAATGTTCTCTACGGGTAATCATCCTGTTGAAATGTTATTACCTTTACATCATTTAATGGAAGCAGGTTTTGACGTTGATGTTGCGACATTATCTGGTTATCCAGCTAAATTAGAATTATGGGCTATGCCAACTGAAGACGAGGCAGTTATAAGCACTTATAATAAATTGAAAGAAAAATTAAAACAGCCTAAAAAATTAGCAGATGTGATTAAAAATGAATTAGGACCGGATTCAGACTATTTATCTGTCTTTATCCCAGGCGGACATGCTGCAGTTGTTGGTATTTCTGAAAGTGAGGACGTTCAACAAACATTAGATTGGGCATTAGACAATGACCGCTTTATAGTTACATTATGTCATGGACCAGCAGCACTACTTTCAGCAGGGCTTAACAGAGAAAAATCTCCATTAGAAGGATACTCTGTTTGTGTCTTCCCTGACTCATTAGATGAAGGTGCAAATATTGAAATAGGTTATTTACCTGGACGCTTGAAATGGTTAGTTGCTGATTTACTAACTAAACAAGGATTAAAAGTAGTTAACGACGATATGACAGGAAGAACGTTAAAAGATCGTAAATTATTAACAGGTGACAGTCCTTTAGCTTCAAATGAGTTAGGAAAATTAGCAGTTAATGAAATGTTAAATGCAATACAAAATAAATAATTAAATATTAATTAGAGGAGCCTCATATGTAAATGTATGAGGACTCTTTTTTTTGGCAAAATTTAAGTGATACTTGTAAAATAAAACCTATTATGAGTATGATTTAAGAAAACGCTTGCAAAACTAATAACCGCAACTAGCGATATGGAGGAAACATGATGTCTTATAGCATTGGAATTGATTATGGAACAGCTTCAGGCCGTGTGTTTTTAATTAATACAACTAACGGTCAAGTAGTATCAAAATTTGTGAAACCATATACACATGGTGTCATTGAGAGTGAATTAAATGGTTTGAAAATACCACATACATATGCACTTCAAAATAGTAATGATTATTTAGAAATTATGGAAGAAGGAATATCATATATAGTACGTGAATCAAAAATAGATCCAGACAATATAGTAGGTATTGGTATAGACTTTACTTCATCTACTATTATTTTTACTGACGAAAACCTTAACCCGGTACATAACTTAAAACAATTTAAAAACAATCCACATGCGTATGTGAAACTTTGGAAACATCATGGTGCATATAAAGAGGCAGAGAAATTATATCAAACTGCTATTGAAAATAATAATAAGTGGTTAGGCCATTATGGATATAATGTTAGTAGTGAATGGATGATTCCCAAAATAATGGAGGTCATGAATCGAGCACCAGAAATTATGGAAAAAACGGCTTATATTATGGAAGCGGGCGATTGGATTGTAAATAAATTAACTAATAAAAATGTACGCTCGAATTGTGGATTAGGTTTCAAAGCATTTTGGGAAGAAGAAACAGGGTTTCATTATGATTTATTTGATAAAATAGACCCCAAATTATCAAAAGTAATTCAAGATAAAGTATCTGCACCGGTTGTTAATATTGGTGAAGTAGTAGGGAAACTGGACGATAAAATGGCACAGAAATTAGGATTATCAAAAGAGACTATGGTAAGTCCTTTTATTATTGATGCCCATGCTAGTTTATTAGGTATTGGGTCTGAAAAAGATAAAGAAATGACTATGGTGATGGGAACAAGCACATGCCATCTTATGTTAAATGAAAAGCAACATCAAGTGCCAGGTATATCAGGTTCTGTAAAAGGAGCAATTATTCCAGAATTATTTGCTTATGAAGCGGGGCAATCAGCAGTAGGTGATTTGTTTGAGTATGTCGCTAAGCAAGCACCAAAGTCATATGTAGATGAAGCAGCAAATAGAAATATGACTGTATTTGAATTAATGAATGAAAAGATAAAACATCAAATGCCAGGTGAAAGTGGGCTCATTGCTCTTGATTGGCATAATGGAAATCGAAGTGTATTAAGTGATAGCAATTTAACAGGTTGTATCTTTGGATTAACTTTACAAACTAAGCATGAGGATATTTATAGAGCATATTTAGAAGCTACAGCATTTGGTACTAAGATGATTATGCAACAGTATCAAGATTGGCATATGGAAGTAGAAAAGGTATTTGCATGTGGCGGTATACCTAAAAAGAATGCTGTTATGATGGATATCTATGCGAATGTACTGAATAAAAAACTAATTGTTATGGATAGTGAGTATGCACCAGCAATAGGCGCAGCAATATTAGGTGCAGTCAGTGGTGGCGCACATAATTCAATTAATGATGCAGTTGATGCTATGAAAGAGCCAATTTTATACGAAATTAATCCAGAAGCGGAAAAAGTACAAAGGTATGAAACATTATTTAAAGCTTATAAGGCTTTACATGATATCCATGGTTATAAAAAAGCTAATATAATGAAAGATATCCAAAGTTTAAGAGTTGAGGGATAAAAAATTTAATTTGACAGTAATTAGTAATATTCAACACTATAAATTACTAAAATCAATTAATACAACTAGAATTTTCATTTACAGAAATATCAGCAAAATGTACATGCCATATATACAAGAAAGCGCTTTTATATTATAATTATTATGAAAATGAATATTATGTCCGCTTGTGATGGACTATAGCTATATAGAAGAGACAAAGGAGATATTTCTATGAAAAAAATTATGATTACTGGTGCATTAGGACAAATTGGTACAGAATTAGTTGTTAAGTGCAGAGAAATTTATGGGACAGATAATGTTCTTGCTACAGATATTAGGGAACCTGAAGCAGACTCACCTGTACAAAATGGACCATTTGAAATTTTAGACGTAACAGATTGTGACCGTATGTTTGAGTTAGTTAGGGACTTTGAAGCGGATAGTCTAATGCATATGGCAGCATTATTATCAGCAACTGCTGAGAAAAATCCAATTCTAGCTTGGGATTTAAATATGGGTGGATTAATGAATGCATTAGAAGCTGCAAGAACTTATAATTTGCACTTTTTCACACCAAGTTCAATTGGTGCATTTGGAGACTCAACTCCTAAAGTTAATACGCCACAAGTAACGATTCAGCAACCTACGACAATGTATGGTGTAAATAAAGTAGCTGGAGAATTATTGTGTCAATACTATTTCAAACGTTTTGGTGTAGATACAAGAAGTGTTAGATTCCCAGGTTTAATCTCGCATGTTAAAGAGCCAGGTGGCGGTACTACAGACTATGCTGTTGAAATATACTTCAAAGCAGTAAGAGAAGGTCATTATACAAGCTTCATAGATAAAGGCACGTATATGGATATGATGTATATGGATGATGCAATTGAAGCAATTATTAAACTTATGGAAGCAGACGACGCTAAATTAGAAACTAGAAACGGTTATAATTTGAGCGCAATGAGTTTTGATCCAGAGATGGTAAAAGAAGCAATTCAAGAATACTATCCAAATTTTACATTAGATTATGATGTTGATCCTATTAGACAAGGTATCGCTAATAGTTGGCCGGATTCTATTGATACAAGCTGTTCACGTGGCGAATGGGGATTTGATCCTAAATATGATTTAGCGAGCATGACTAAATTAATGTTAGAAGCTATTGAACAAAAAGATACTGTTAAAAATAATAACTAATCATTTCCATTCACTTTAATACACGGAATGATATTTTAAATTACTCTTTATTTTAATAAACTAGTGCATGAATTCTAATATTATTCATTATATATATTGAATTCGCGAGCTTAGTTCATTTTAAAGTAAAGAGTTTTTTGTATGTAAAATATATTAGTAAAACACAGATTACTTGTCTCTGTGAAATTAATACGTTTATACTTAAAGATATAGTCTTTCTAGAAAATCTGTTAATTAATTTCGAATTTTTAGAAAATTTATTGAACAGCAAAATATGGATTGTTATAATTTAAGTTAAACAAATTCTTATACAATATTATTAGGAGGCAATCACCATGTCACAAGCAGTTAAAGTTGAACGACGAGAAACATTAAAACAAAAACCAAATACATCTCAACTAGGTTTTGGTAAATATTTTACTGATTATATGTTGAGTTATGATTATGATGCAGATAAAGGATGGCATGATTTGAAGATAGTACCTTATGGTCCTATTGAAATTTCACCTGCTGCACAAGGTGTTCATTATGGTCAATCGGTATTCGAAGGATTAAAAGCATATAAAAGAGATGGGGAAGTTGCACTTTTCCGTCCTGAAGAAAATTTTAAGCGTCTTAATAACTCGTTAGCACGATTAGAAATGCCTCAAGTAGACGGAGCAGAATTGTTAGAGGGGCTAAAACAATTAGTTGATATTGAAAGAGATTGGATTCCTGAAGGGGAAGGTCAATCATTATATATTCGTCCATTTGTTTTTGCAACAGAAGGGGCACTTGGCGTTGGTGCATCACATCAGTATAAATTATTAATTATTTTATCTCCTTCAGGTGCATATTATGGTGGTGAGACTTTAAAACCAACTAAAATCTATGTAGAAGATGAATATGTGCGTGCTGTTCGTGGCGGTGTAGGCTTTGCAAAAGTTGCAGGTAACTATGCGGCAAGTTTATTAGCACAAACAAATGCAAATAAATTAGGTTATGACCAAGTATTATGGCTTGATGGTGTTGAACAGAAATATATCGAAGAAGTTGGTAGCATGAATATTTTCTTCGTTGAAAATGGAAAAGTAATTACACCAGAGTTGAATGGCAGTATTTTACCTGGTATTACACGTAAATCTATTATCGAATTAGCTAAAAACTTAGGATATGAAGTCGAAGAGCGCCGCGTTTCAATCGATGAATTATTCGAATCATATGATAAAGGTGAGTTAACAGAAGTATTTGGTAGTGGTACTGCAGCAGTTATTTCACCTGTGGGTACATTGAGATACGAAGATCGTGAAATCGTTATTAATAATAATGAGACTGGTGAAATTACTCAAAAATTATACGACGTCTATACTGGTATTCAAAATGGTACTTTAGAAGATAAAAATGGTTGGAGAGTCGTTGTACCAAAATATTAATAAAAATTGAATATAATCATGAAAACAATATGTAAAAGTTAATCATGACTAAAATCCCTTTCAATGAAGCGAAGCATGGTAATAAATTAAGTTTACAATGTTTATTGTTAAGTATTGAAGGGGATTTCACTTATTATTATATTTAATTCAATATTTAAATAGAACAATACTACGAGTTCATTTTCAGGGGATAACGAATATCATAGAATCAGCATAATACGAAATAAATAAATAGGAGTATTGATATCAATGGAATGGATATTATTTGATAAAGATGGTACGTTAATTGAATTTGATAGAAGTTGGGAAAAAATAGGGGTACGATTTGTACAATCATTGCTTGAGACTTTCCCAGTACATAATAAAGAAGCTGCTTTAAGACAACTCGGTGTCATTAAAGAATCTATTGATCCAAAATCAGTGATGGGTTCAGGATCTTTACAACAAATTATCCAGGCATTTAATGATGTGACGGGACAAGATACAACCGACTGGTCCAAGTCAACAAGTCAAAAGCTGGTAGATGAACGTATTCCTGAAATTAATTGGGTAGAAGGTGTTAAAGAAGCACTTATCGATTTGAAAGCAAAAGGCTATCAACTTGGTATTGTTACGAGTGATACTAAAAAAGGTGTAGAACAATTTTTAGCACATACCAATGCTATCTCGTTGTTCGATTTGATCATTTCTACCGAAGCGGATGCCTATGAGAAGCCAAATCCTAAAGTATTATCGCCTTTATTTGAGCAATATAATGTAGATCCTCAGAAAGTAGCTATAGTAGGAGACACTGCTAATGATATGAAGACAGCAAGTAATGCAAATTTAGGTATGGCAATAGGTGTATTAACAGGTATTGCAACAAAAGAAGAATTACATGAAGCTGATATTATTTTAAATAGTGCGGCAGATATTTTAGAAGCTTTAAATTAAAAAGAAAGACATAGTGTATATGTGAATTAATGTATTCGATAGAATTGATAATGTAATCGATGATATCTATGGAATATACATTGAATATAAACATATACGCTATGTCTTTAGTCTTTTATCGTGTATCTACTTGTCGATATGTTTGAATAATTCGAGCAATTTTGTCTATCATAGGATTTAAAGATTCGGGGTCCTTATGGATATCATATTCATTAATATTGATACGTACAACTGGACATGCATTAAAGCTATTAATCCAATCGTCATAGCGTTTAAATAGCTTTTTCCAGTATTCAGGGTCTGTATTAATTTCCATTTCGCGACCACGTTCAATAATACGATCAATGACCTCATCATAGTTACATTCTAAATAAATCATTACATCAGGTTTAGGAAAATAAGGTGTCATGACCATGGCATTAAATAAGTCTGAATATGTTTTGAAATCTTCTTTACTCATTGTGCCTTCTTCTTCATGCATTTTTGCAAAAATATCAACATCTTCATAAATTGATCGATCTTGGACAAAGCCACCACCATATTCAAACATACGCTTTTGTTCTTTAAAACGTTCAGCTAAGAAGTAAATTTGCAAATGGAAACTCCATCGTTCAAAATCGCTGTAAAATTTATCTAAATATGGATTATGTTCGACATTTTCAAAAGACGTTTTAAAGTTTAATTTATCTGCAAGTGCTTGCGTTAGTGTTGATTTTCCAACACCAACTGTACCTGCAATGGTTATAATGGCATTTTGTGGAATACCGTAATTATTCATTGGTAATATCTCCTATCATAGGTAATATAATATGTAATATATCTTCGTAATCTTGTTCATTTTTAAGAAAATCAATAGAAGTTGTATCGATTAAAACTACATTTGAACCATTACTTTGTAAGGACTCATAATACTCACGATAATCTTTTTTTAACTTTAACAGATATTCATCTTCTATTTGATGCTCAAAACTACGGTTACGTTTAGCAATTCTAGATTTTAACACATCAAGGTCTGCATCTAAAAAGATAATCATATTCGGCATAATCATATCTTCAGTTAAAATATCATAAATTTTACTGAATTTCTGAAATTCAACAGAACTCAAAGTATTTTTAGCAAATATCTTATTTTTATGTATATGATAATCACTAACTACACCTTGATTTAGTTGTGTTACATCTTGAAATTGCTTATATCTATTGCATAAAAAGAACATTTCAGTTTGAAAACTCCATTTAGAGATATCTTCATAAAAGTCTGATAAAAATGGATTTTCTGTGATGATTTCTTTTTCTTCATAAAAATCTAAAGTTTGACTTAATTTGTGTGCAAGTGAAGATTTACCTACGCCAATAGGACCTTCAATTGCTATAAAAGGTTTGTTCATATTCACATCTCCAAATGTTAAAATAGACATTGAGTATTGTACCATAAGTGAGGTATCTGGACATAAATGACAAATGATATATATTTTATGACATTAGCGATTGAAGAAGCTAAAAAAGCAGCTCAACTAGGCGAAGTACCTATAGGTGCTATCATCACTAAAGATGATGAAGTTATCGCTAGAGCACATAATTTAAGAGAAACACTACAACAACCAACGGCGCATGCTGAACATATTGCAATTGAACGTGCAGCCAAAGTGTTAGGTAGTTGGCGTTTAGAAGGTTGCACATTATATGTAACCTTAGAACCATGTGTCATGTGCGCAGGAACAATTGTAATGAGTCGCATTCCAAGAGTCGTCTATGGCGCAGATGATCCTAAAGGTGGTTGTAGTGGCAGTTTAATGAATTTATTGCAACAATCTAATTTTAATCATCGTGCAATTGTTGATAAAGGTGTACTTAAAGAAGCATGTAGCACATTATTAACAACATTTTTTAAAAACTTAAGAGCCAATAAGAAATCCACCAATTAGACGATAGTACATACTAATTAAAATTTGTTAGAATTACATTATATGATAAATTAATGACAATATAAATGTTAATAGAAAAGTATGTGCGCTGAGTATATATTCTTATTTAAGAACAAGATTTTAAATTTACGAAACGAGGTAACATAATGATAAAACTAATAGCCACTGATATGGATGGCACGCTACTTAATGCAGCACATGAAATTTCTCAACCTAATATTGATGCGATTAAATACGCTCAAGAACAAGGGATAACGGTTGTTATCGCGACAGGTCGAGCATTTTATGAAGCACAAGCACCAGTTGCTGACACAGATTTAACAGTACCATATATTTGTTTGAATGGTGCTGAAGTACGTGATGAAACTTTCAATGTAATGAGCACTTCACACCTTAATAAATCGTTAGTACACAAAATTACAAATGTTTTAAAAGATGCAGGTATTTATTATCAAGTATACACGAGTCGTGCGATTTATACTGAAGATCCACAAAGAGATTTAGACATTTACATAGATATTGCTGAGCGTGCAGGTCAACATGCAAACGTTGAGCGTATTAAAAATGGTATTCAAAGACGCATAGATAATGGTACGTTGAAAGTTGTTGATAATTATGATGCTATTGAAAACATACCTGGTGAATTAATTATGAAAATATTAGCATTTGATGGAAATTTAGAAAAAATTGACAAAGCTAGTAAAATTTTAGCTGAATCTCCGAATTTAGCTATATCATCATCTTCGAGAGGAAATATAGAAATAACGCATTCAGATGCACAAAAAGGTATTGCGCTAGAAACAATTGCCGAAAGATTAGGGATTGAAATGAAAGAAGTCATGGCAATAGGTGACAATTTAAATGACTTATCAATGTTAGAGAAAGTTGGCTATCCAGTTGCGATGGAAAATGGTGCAGAAGAAGTTAAAAAAATAGCGAAATATGTCACAGATACGAATGAAAATAGTGGTGTTGGAAAAGCTATTATGAAATTATTACGTGAACAACAAGTTTAATAAAAAAAGAGGGGTCAAATATGAAAGGATTAATTATTATTGGCAGTGCACAAGTGAATTCACATACAAGTGCACTAGCAAGATACTTAACTGAGCATTTTAAAACACATGATATTGAAGCGGAAATATTCGATTTAGCAGAAAAGCCGTTAAATCAATTAGATTTTTCAGGAACAACACCGTCTATTGATGAAATCAAACAAAATATGAAAGATTTAAAAGAGAAAGCAATGGCGGCGGACTTTTTAATATTAGGAACGCCAAACTATCATGGTTCATATTCTGGAATATTGAAAAATGCATTAGATCATCTAAATATGGATTATTTTAAAATGAAACCTGTAGGCTTAATAGGAAATAGTGGTGGTATTGTTAGTTCAGAGCCATTGTCACATCTAAGAGTAATCGTCAGAAGTTTACTAGGCATTGCTGTACCAACTCAAATAGCAACACATGATTCTGATTTTGCTAAAAATGAAGATGGTTCATATTACTTAAATGATAGTGAATTCCAATTACGAGCAAGATTATTTGTCGATCAAATTGTATCATTTGCGCATAATAGTCCATATGAACATTTAAAATAATATTTAAAAACATGTAAATATACATTAAAAATAGGTATGTAGCTTAAGACATTTCATTGAGAATGCTTTTAAGTCACATGCCTATTTTTTGTTCCAATGCACCAATAGTAAGCCTTTGAGTTTACTGTTGTGAGCAATGTTATTAATTAAAATAAGATGTAATAGCGAATTGAAAACAAGCTTAGATTAAAAGTAAGGTTTAAAAATATAGATAAATAATTTAAAGCAATTGAAGAAAAAAAAGTATTAAAAATTGCAATTCTTAAACTGAAATTCATATTAATATTCACTACAAATAACATTGCAAAATAAAGAAAAATAATTAAAGTATTGCACTTTATTGAAAATTATATTACGATAGTAATGCAGAAATTTATATATGCAAAATATTATATTTATCAAATTTTGATATTTTAAAGGAGTATTATTAAATGAATAATAAAAAGACAGCAACAAATAGAAAAGGCATGATACCAAATCGATTAAACAAATTTTCGATAAGAAAGTATTCTGTAGGTACTGCTTCAATTTTAGTGGGGACAACATTGATTTTTGGGTTAAGTGGTCATGAAGCCAAAGCGGCAGAACACACGAATGGAGAATTAAATCAATCAAAAAATGAAACGACAGCTCCAAGTGAGAATAAAACAACTGAAAAAGTTGATAGTCGTCAACAAAATAATATTGAACAAAGTACAACAGTTAAAGAAACTAGTAGTAACATGCAATCACCACAAAACACTACAGCTAATCAATCTACTACACAAACTAGCAATGTAACAACAAATGATAAATCATCAACTACATATAGTAATGAAACTGATAAAAGTAATTTAACACAAGCAAAAGATGTTTCAACTACACCTAAAACAACGACTATTAAACCAAGAACATTAAACCGTATGGCTGTGAACACAGTAGCAGCACCACAACAAGGTACAAATGTTAATGATAAAGTACATTTTACAAATATTGATATTGCGATTGATAAAGTACATGTTAATCAGACTACTGGTAAAACTGAATTTTGGGCAACTTCAAGTGATGTTTTAAAATTAAAAGCAAATTACACAATCGATGATTCTGTTAAAGAGGGCGATACATTTACTTTTAAATATGGTCAATATTTCCGTCCAGGATCAGTAAGATTACCTTCACAAACTCAAAATTTATATAATGCCCAAGGTAATATTATTGCAAAAGGTATTTATGACAGTACAACAAACACAACAACGTATACTTTTACGAATTATGTAGATCAATATACAAATGTTAGCGGTAGCTTTGAACAAGTCGCATTTGCGAAACGTGAAAATGCAACAACTGATAAAACTGTTTATAAAATGGAAGTAAGTTTAGGTAATGATACATATAGCGAAGAAATCATTGTCGATTATGGTAATAAAAAAGCACAACCGCTTATTTCAAGTACAAACTATATTAACAATGAAGATTTATCGCGTAATATGACTGCATATGTAAATCAACCTAAAAATACATATACTAAACAAACGTTTGTTACTAATTTAACTGGATATAAATTTAATCCAAATGCAAAAAACTTCAAAATTTACGAAGTGACAGATCAAAATCAATTTGTGGATAGTTTCACCCCTGATACTTCAAAACTTAAAGATGTTACTGATCAATTCGATGTTATTTATAGTAATGATAATAAAACAGCTACAGTCGATTTAATGAAAGGCCAAACAAGCAGCAATAAACAATACATCATTCAACAAGTTGCTTATCCAGATAATAGTTCAACAGATAATGGAAAAATTGATTATACTTTAGACACTGACAAAACTAAATATAGTTGGTCAAATAGTTATTCAAATGTGAATGGCTCATCAACTGCTAATGGCGACCAAAAGAAATATAATCTAGGTGACTATGTATGGGAAGATACAAATAAAGATGGTAAACAAGATGCCAATGAAAAAGGGATTAAAGGTGTTTATGTCATTCTTAAAGATAGTAACGGTAAAGAATTAGATCGTACGACAACAGATGAAAATGGTAAATATCAGTTCACTGGTTTAAGCAATGGAACTTATAGTGTAGAGTTTTCAACACCAGCCGGTTATACACCGACAACTGCAAATGCAGGTACAGATGATGCTGTAGATTCTGATGGACTAACTACAACAGGTGTCATTAAAGACGCTGACAACATGACATTAGATAGTGGATTCTACAAAACACCAAAATATAGTTTAGGTGATTATGTTTGGTACGACAGTAATAAAGATGGTAAACAAGATTCGACTGAAAAAGGAATTAAAGGTGTTAAAGTTACTTTGCAAAACGAAAAAGGCGAAGTAATTGGTACAACTGAAACAGATGAAAATGGTAAATACCGCTTTGATAATTTAGATAGTGGTAAATACAAAGTTATCTTTGAAAAGCCTGCTGGTTTAACTCAAACAGTTACAAATACAACTGAAGATGATAAAGATGCAGATGGTGGCGAAGTTGACGTAACAATTACGGATCATGATGATTTCACACTTGATAATGGCTACTACGAAGAAGAAACATCAGATAGTGACTCAGATTCGGACAGCGATTCAGACTCAGATAGCGACTCAGATTCAGATAGTGACTCAGACTCAGATAGCGACTCAGATTCAGATAGTGACTCAGACTCAGATAGCGACTCAGACTCAGATAGCGACTCAGACAGCGACTCAGACTCAGATAGTGATTCAGATTCGGACAGCGACTCAGATTCAGACAGCGAATCAGATTCGGATAGCGACTCAGACTCAGATAGCG
>NZ_KV839126.1:236438-236699 GCF_001838845.1 Staphylococcus sp. HMSC36A10 | reverse complement strand
CTGAATCGCTATCTGAATCTGAGTCGCTATCTGAATCTGAGTCACTATCTGAATCCGAATCGCTATCTGAATCTGAATCACTATCTGAATCTGAATCGCTGTCTGAGTCTGAGTCACTATCGGAATCTGAGTCGCTATCTGAGTCTGAGTCACTATCGGAATCTGAGTCACTGTCTGAGTCTGAATCGCTGTCTGAATCTGAATCACTCGCTGAATCTGAATCGCTCGCTGAATCTGAATCACTTGCTGAGTCTGAATCAC
>NZ_KV839126.1:217216-236338 GCF_001838845.1 Staphylococcus sp. HMSC36A10 | reverse complement strand
CTGAATCTGAATCACTCGCTGAATCTGAATCACTTGCTGAATCTGAATCGCTTGCTGAATCTGAACCACTATCTGATGTAGAGTCACTACCCGAATCTGAACCGCTATCTGAATTAGAATCGCTGCCAGAATCTGAACCTGGGTCAGAATCTGAATCCTCTGGAATTGGTTCAATTTCACCAGGCTCATCAGGTTGTTCAGGAACAACTGGTTTATCGATACCGTCACCAGAACCTGATCCGTTATTAAATGCTACTTCGTTGTCCCATGACATAGATCTCCATATAAAATTAGAATCATAACCATAAAATGTCGAACGTAGTGCTAAATCACCTGTACTAGCAGGATCAATATGGCCATTAACAACTACAATATACGGTGTTGTAATTTGGTCATCGTCCGTAGGAAATTCTACTTTGTATTGATTAGCATTTGGAAATGAAATTCTAACTTGATTAGTTACATCTTCAAAATCGCTAGGATTCACATAATAACTTTCAGATAAATCATTAGCATTATCCACTTTATAAACTTTAATATTAGTATTGTTGGCATCTATTAAAGCATTACTATTACTCTTAGGAATTAGATTACCAGTTAACACTGGTAATACAACATTGTCTCCACTTGGATTGACATAAATCGTTTGACGATACGTATTGTTTGTTTTGTCGATTTGATCAATTGTACCTTTAATTGATAAATTATGGAATTGTCCATATTTCTCATAGTCGATTAAAACTGTCTTACTAGCAGTATTGGTTCCTATGCCAGTTGTCAATGTTACATTACCTGTTTTCGTTACATTTTCTGGATCAATGTATGCAGGAACAGTTAGTGTTGCTTTAACATCGTTTTTATTATCAACATAGTCTGTAAATGTATAAATAACATTACCATCACTATCGATTACACCATTTGCCAATACTTGATCTCCGGCCATAATTGGAGGCACTTTAGCAGTTGAAGTTACACCATTTAAGTTTAATTCTTTAGGTACAGTTATTTTGAATGTGTCACCTTTAACAGCAGAATTAGGCACTGAAAAACCATAATTCAGTTTGACATAACCTGCTTGGTGCGGATACACAGTCGTACCAGAGTCAATAGTAACTTTCACATCTGTCAACTGATTCGTAATATCTGTGCCAGCTGCCGGTGCATCTGCAGCTACTGCCGCTAAACTAAATGCTCTCATTCTAGGCGCACTTGTATTAACCGCTTGATTAACTACATCTTTATTACTTGCATCTGTACTCTGTGGAGCTGATTCATTGTTTGAAGGTGTTGCTTCAGTTGAAGTATCTTGCGTTGTTGAAACATTTTCCGCATTTGTAGAATTTTGAGGTGAATTTACAGATGATACTGTATTAGTATCATTAGAAGTCGTTTCATTACTTGTTTGATTCACTAATTCCTCCGCATTTGTATTGCTTGATTGAGTTGTTGCCGGTGTATTAGCTTGATTCGTTGCCGTAGTAGCTTCACCAGTTAACGGAGTTTCTTCCGTAGTTGCATTTGTTAATGCTGATTGTGTCGTTTCCTGTTGTGCTGGATTTTGCGCCACACTCGTTTCGCCATTATTAGTGTTTGACGATGTTTTAGTATCACTCACGTTTGTGTCGTCTGTTTTAGGTGCAGCACTAACGCTACTTGAATCATTACTTTTGCTTTCGTTACTTGCGCTATCAGATTGCGTAACACTATTTTCACTTGCATCTGCTTCTTTACTGCTGAGTAGTCCAAAACCGATTAACGTACCTACAAGCACTGAAGCCACGCCAATCGATTTTTTCCGAATTGCGTGTTTTTCTTTTTTCTTCATATTCATTTTATTCCCTCTTTTTAAAAAGTCATTTTATATTAACTGTATACCCTTTAAAGATATATTTAATCTCCATTAATGCAATTATACACTAAAATTGCATTATAGCAATTAATTTGTATCGATTTTTTATTATCCACAATAATACTTTCCTAACAAACATTTTATTTATTGCTATTTTATAAATTGCAAACGACAACGTACGATTTCATTGCAAACAATTTATATTATTAATATGAACTCTGCCTAATGTAATCCTAGCTTGAAATCATATTTTTTCAAAAGCAGATGTGTAATTTATGGTACCTGTTTTTCCCGCTAAACTGTTCACTTTTAATTCTTTAATTAAAAACGCTTCGTCTGGTATACCATCATATGGTGGATAAATGTCGTACATACTTGCGCGTTGATATCCTAGATTGGCATAATACGTCGGCCATCCTAATACACTGATAAAATTATATCCTTTTAATATTGCTTCTCGTTCTAATGCTTGAATCAATCGCTTCCCAATACCTTTATTTTGATGATGAATATCAACAGATACAGGTGCTAACACTAATCCAATTTCCCGTTGTGCTCCGTTATCAAGATAAACTTCACTTAGTAAACCGTGCCCTACAACTTCGTTTTGAAGAACAGCTACTATTTCTAAGTTATTGTCATACGTATCACTTAGACGAATTTGGTCTACTAGCTCTGATTCATTACCATAACCATGTTCACTATTTTCAAATGCCGTTCTAATTAACTGGTCAACTTGAGCAAAGTCATGTTGATGTATTTGTCTAATTTGCATCTTTGCCCCTCCTTTTAGTTCTATCTTATAGAAAAATGCATTACAACATAAAGTAATATTTTATAGTAATGACGCCATTATTTCATTAAAATTGAATGATATTTTTCGCAATAAACAACTACCCTCTTAAATCAATTTTTAGATAAACTGCAAATCATAAATTTCTTTATTATTATAAGTATTAAAACGGTCGATTTGACCTTTTAATATAACTTCCTGTTGTTTGCGACTTACATTATGATAATAAGTCATACGTACATTCAAATCAGCTTCATAACCATTGTTCTCAATCGTTCTTTCTAATTCTTCGTACACATTTTTATTAATTGGTAACATGTACCCTTCTTTACTAGGTAAAATATTCACGTATTTTTTCTGAATGACTTTATCATTACCCAATAAAACCTCTATTGCAATTTTTTTAGCAGCACCGCCACCTAAATTATATAGTTTAATATAATCTTTATGATGATGCACTTCTGTTGCCGAATTCATTATATTAAGTTGATCCTCCTCCCTTTCTAATAAAATTTGGTTAAAACCTAAAGCTGGCAGAAAGCTAATTTTCATTTGATAAAGTTGAACTGAAACTGATACAAAATAAAATAAAGCCATAATAAATGTTCCAATAGATCCTATAGCTGAAATAATATTAATCATTAAGATATCAACCTTCCCATAAGAAATTTATATGATTAATTTCAAACTGAAAAAGCATTTTACTTAATCGTTTATATCCAAAAACAATCATTTTAAACGTTATATTCGACTGCTCATATAAAAAGTTTTGCTTTATAGCCTTAAGTAACTTTTTAACCATCAAGTACGATTATTATTACGGCAATCTATTTGTATTGACTAAAAAATACAATAACGCTTTTAAGAGCTCCCATCTTTGACCAGTATTTTCCAAATTAATAACACTTCTTCTTCAATACATATTTATCTCATACAAATAAGTTGATTTTTTTATTTTTACAAACGTAATTTCTTAACAAATCAAAATTTTACATTTAAATCTTTCGATATATTACAAGTTTTTTAAAAAAGTAATATATTTCTATCAATAAAAGTAATATAATATTAGTAATTATAGTTTCATTAATTTATTGCAACAATACATAGAATCATTATTACAAGAATTATTTAATATCATCTTAGAATCTCACAAAATATCAACTTTGTTTAATTACTCAAAATGATAAGTCATTTAGAGTTTTTAAAATAAATTTTTGCGAAATAAAGGAGACATGTTAAATGAAAAAAGTAATGGGGATATTATTAGCAAGTACACTTATCTTAGGTGCTTGTGGACATCATCAAGATAGTGCAAAAAAAGAGAGCACTAGTCACAAAAAGAAAGAAAATGACAATGAAGAATTAAATGAAGAACTTAAAGAATTTAAAAGCAAAAAAAATATGGATATAAAAATTAAAGGCGATACTATTGTTAGTGACAAATTTGAAGCTAAAATAAAAGAACCGTTTATCATCAATGAAAAAGATGAGAAAAAGAAATATATCGCTTTTAAAATGGAAATTACTGCTAAAAAAGACGATAAAGATTTAAATCCATCTTCTATTTCTCATGACTATATTAATATCACTCAAGATGATAAAAATACAGTAAATAAATTAAGAGATGGTTATCTTTTAAGTGATAAAAAATATAAAGATTGGACAGAACATAACCAAGATCAAATTAAAAAAGGCAAAACTGCACAAGCCATGTTTATCTATGAGTTAAGAGGTGATGGAAATATTAATTTAAATGTCCATAAATACTCAGAAGATAAAACAGTTGATTCTAAATCATTCAAATTTAGTAAACTTAAAACCGAAGATTTTTCTCATAGAGCGGAAACAAGAGAAGAAGTAGAAAAGAAAGAAAAAGAATTTGAAGAAGAGTACAAAAAAGAACAAGAACGAGAGAAAGAAAAAGAAAAGCAAAAAGATGACGACCACAGTGGTTTAGATGAAGTATAAATTTGGTTTGTTGATTGTCTTACATTCAGTTATTTAATTTTTAGAGAAACTGACTTATTTATAGCTTAGCCAACATGATACTATAAAGCTATGATTAAAAATAAAAAATCTGTGTTTAATGGTGTTAAAGAAATCAGTCCCCGTGCCGGAAAATCATAAAAAAAAGATGGGATAAATTTGTAAATCCCGCATTGAATAATGCATTAAAACAAGAAGAGGCTACATGGGGAAATGTACAAGGTCAAGTTTCACAAGCATTGATGGGAACTGGTATTAAAGATTCTACTGCAAGAAGCATAGGGTTTTGGGTTTCCCAAGTTGGTCAAGCATTAATATAAAAAGAGTGTGATAAAATGAATAATGAAGAATTAGAAATGAGATTGTTATTAATGAAACAATCAATAGAACAATTACAAGAAGAACTAGCGCCTAACTTAAAAACTAGAGATTTAGTGTTATTAAGATATATGTATTCATATAAAGAAATTAATATGCTAGATTCTTACTTGTTCCAATTGGCTACAAATAAAGAGCAAATAACAAAAAAACAATTTAAAACAAAATTGGAAAACATTAGAGAAGTACCAGAAATACCTATTAGACAAGTTAATGATATATTAGAAGGTTATAAAAATAGTGAGTTATATGTTGAGTTGATAAATAGCATCCTAAAATAAAAATAAACATACTAAGATTAGCTATGAAGGAATCTATGACGATAGATTTTTTCATAGCTATTTTTTATAGTTATAAAGAGGAGTAGTCTGTTCTGACTCTTGGATTTTAAATATGTATAATAAACAAGTAAGCTTTACTCTCGCCTTTTAAAATTCGTTTGTAGTATGTTGGGTTCTTAAAATCGTGAATAGGAAAATGCAATGAGAAAGGTTAAGTAAAGTTTTTAACTTCTCATTTATTCAATGGAAAATTTTTTATCGATTACTTAGACATTAATATTAGTAAAAGAAGTAGTGTAGTTGCAAATTATAAAAACTAAAAATTCCAAAAAGAGTTTATCATCCAAAACAATAAAAATGGCTACAATGGTATGTTGTGAAATGCATTTCTTAACTACGACTTCTTTTATTTCCGTCTCGTCAACTATTGCTGATTGTGTTAATAGGCATATTGATTCTAATGAAAATATCAAAACTCGGCTCATCTCTTTATAACTACACCCACTTAGTGACGTAACAAAAATGAAAAGTTCTTTTTCAGTAGCCATTTATCCAATTAAGTGTAGACGATTCACATTTTTATATTGACATATATAACATGGAGAATTTTTTGCGTATAAAGAAGTTTCTTCATGAACAATGTTGAATGTAAAACTCAGAATCCAACTTTTTTGACACTTATTTGACACACATCACTGTCCCCTTATATCTCAAAAACTAATTCATAATCACTTATTACTCTTTCCTCCATCAAATAAACACCTATACAAACACTGCTATATCAATACTCACAACAAATTCTGCAATGCATTATCCCCTGAAAAACACATAATAAAAAAGCCCACATCCACAAAAGTTGTAGGCTACAAATATGGAGACGGCGGGATTTGAACCCGCGTCCAGAGGTCCTGATACACATCTTTCTACGTGTGTAGTTTATCGAAAGGTTTCGCATCATGAAAAGTGATAAACAACCAACATGATGCTAGCTTGATTAAGTTTCTTCTAAACAGACTTCAAACGGCAGTGTTTAGCATATCCTATTAAGGTTGAATCGCGTTAACAGCACATAGGAAATGCTGTTAGGCGATGCAGAGTGCGATTAGGCAGCTACTGCGAAATTATTGTTTGATTTGCCAGTTATTATAAACTGTGTGTGTTGATGACGAAGACAACCCTCCGACACGCTTAATGAGCTCGGGGGACCCCTGTCGAATCCATGAACGTCCCCGAAATAATAAATCAAACAAATCATACTTTTGTAATTTACAAAAGCACATATAACTATATCAAATATAGCCCGATTAAGCAACTAAATCGCTTAATAACGGGCTTTCATATCGCGCGCAACATCTCGTTTGACTGCTTTTTCTTTCAAAGCTTGACGTTTATCATATTTTTTCTTACCTCGTGCAACACCAAGTAATACTTTACAATGTCCATGCTTCAAATAAAGCTTTAACGGCACAATCGAATAACCAATCTCACGTGTTTGATCACCCAATTTAATGATTTCACGCTTGTGCAATAATAATTTTCGAGAACGAAGAGGATCGTGATTAAAACGATTCCCTTCTTCGTATGGTGCTATATGCATATTATTCAAATACATTTCACCGTTTTTAACTTGCGCATAACTATCTTTAAGGTTAGCACTACCTCGGCGAATCGATTTTATTTCTGTACCTTGTAATACGATTCCCGCTTCAATCGTGTCTTCAATATTATAATCATGTCTTGCTTTACGATTTTCCGCTAATGTACCTGGTGATTTCTTCTTAGCCATTCATACTCACCTCATTGCTGCTTATTTTTTCTTACGACGTGCTTTCTTTTTCACACTTTTATCTTTATAAAATGGCTTATGCTTACTATTACCTGATTTATCATTATTACGTTGGTTTTTACCTTTACGTTGCTTACCTTTTTTCTTACGACCCTTATCATCAGATTTCGATTTATCTAAAGATTTGCCACGCGTTTTAGCTTGAATCGTTTTACCTCTTGCTGGTCGCTGTGAGCGGTCATTTTTAGGTAAAGGCATTCCAACAATTTGAAAATCAATTAATCGTTCATCTACATCAACATGCGTCACTTTAACCTTAACTGTGTCACCAATTCTAAATACTTTAGCTTGACGCTCACCAATTAATGCCATTTGACGCTCTTCAAAACGGTAATAATCATCAGTCATATTCGCAATATGAACCATACCTTCTATCGTATTTGGCAATTCAATGAACATACCGAAGTTAGCTACTGAGCTGACAATACCTTCAAATTCATCACCAATATGTTGAATCATATATTCTGCTTTTTTCAATTCATCAGTATCACGTTCTGCCTCAATAGCACGACGTTCACGTTTAGAAGTATGTTCAGCTAACTCAGGCAATTTGTCTTCCCAACGCTTCACTTCTTTGTTATCCATTGATTTCTCAATTAAATACTTACGGATTAAACGATGAACTGTTAAATCAGGATAACGTCTAATTGGTGATGTAAAATGCGTATAATATTCAGCTGATAAGCCAAAATGTCCCAAGTTCACATCATCATAATGCGCTTGTTGCATTGAACGTAACATCATTGTTGAAATGACCATTTGTTCAGGTCGACCTTCTACTTCTTCTTGAACCTTTTGAAGTGTTGTTGGATGAATATCTTCGCCAGTACCCTTAATCATGATGCCAAAGTTTGTAATAAAATCAAAGAATTGTCTTAAGCGATCTGATTTAGGTTGCTCATGCACTCGGTAAATAAAAGGTACATCTAACTTACTAAAATGTTCAGCAACTGTTTCATTTGCAATTAACATAAATGATTCAATTAGACGTTCACCCTCGCCACGTTGTCTTAATTGAACATCTGTTGGTATACCGTCCTCGTTAACTAATACTTTTGCTTCACTAATATCAAAATCGATTTCACCACGTCGTTTTCTCATTTGAATCAAACGATTAGATAAATCTTGTGCTAAATCTAACATAGGCGTAATTTCTTTATATTGTTCGCGAATGTTAGGATCCTTTTCAGTAATAATCTGATTTACCGCATCATACGTCATTCGATAATCAGAATGTATAACACTATCAAAAATTTCATGTTTAACAACGCGACCACTAGCATCAATTTCCATGCGACAGCTTAACGTTAAACGATCAACGTGAGGATTTAATGAACAAATACCATTGCTTAATCGATGTGGAATCATCGGAATCACACGGTCAACAAGATATACACTTGTCGCTCTATCATAAGCTTCTTTATCTAAAGCTGAATCTTCAGTTACATAATAACTGACATCAGCAATACTTACAGTCAACTGCGTATTACCGTTCGCTAACTTTTTAACACTAATTGCGTCATCTAAGTCTTTAGCATCAGCACCATCAATTGTGATTGTCAATTCATCACGTAAATCATGACGGCCTTTAATTTCAGTATTTTCAATATGATCAGGTACTGCTTCAGCTTCTTGTAACACTTCATCAGGAAATTCAATTTCTATGCCATGTTGATAGATAATAGATAAAATATCTACGCCAGGATCATTTTTATGTCCTAAAATAGCAGAAATATGTCCTTCTGGATTATCTGAACCATCAGCATATTTAGTAATTTGAACAAGTACCTTATGCCCATCTACTGCACCTAAACTTTGTCCTTTAGGAATGAAAATATCTTGCATAATACGTTTATCATCTGGAATAACAAATCCGAAATGTCTAGCTTCACTATACGTACCAACAACTTGAGTTACTGAATGCTTCTCAATCGACTTAACTTCCCCTTCAATTTTACCTTTATGTTCACCTTTAGATTGATGTGTTTCTACAATAACAGTATCTCCATCCAAGGCACGATTAATTTTCGTCGGGGGAATAAATATATCTTCCATATCCTCATCTTCAGGTCTTAAGAATGCAAAGCCTTTTTTATTTTGACTTAACGTTCCTTTTATCAATTTTGATTGACCTCTAGAACTATGCTTTTTTTGGTATCTGTCTGTTTTTGTACGTTCGATTAATCCTGATTGTTCTAACTCCACAAGCACCTTAATTAAATCTCTAAACGAGTCGGCACTGCTTAAACCTAATGCATCTTGAAAATCTGACACTGACATAGGTTCATATTCAGGTTGATTAATAATCTCTTCTATAGATTGCTTTAAATTCATTATGCCCCTCCTTTCTAATGTTAAAATCTCTTTTTATTCTGACCAGTCTAATGACTCTAAAAATTGATAAATATCTTCAAATACTTGTTCTTTCTCTTTATCAATCGTAATAACATGTCCAGATTCACTGTACCACTTGATATTTTTGTCATCAGAATCTACATGGTCATATATATAATTTGCGGATTGTGGATCAATCATATTGTCGTTTTCTGCTTGAATCACTAAAATAGGATCCAACACTTCATCAACTTGCTCTTTAATCGTATCTAATGATTCACTTAGTTCTTTTAAAGTTTCAGTTGGTTTAAAATGATCCATTTCATTATCAATAGTCTCTTGATCTTTACCTTCATACTTTTTAAAGTTACGTGCATACTCTAAAAAGCCTTCGTAAATGGTACCTTCAGTTTTGCCACCCATTGGTGCACACATCGTTACAATACCCTTTACATCTCTATTTAAGCTTAATTTTAAAGCAAAATCCCCACCTAATGATAGACCAGCAACAACAATTTCATCATAACCTTGTTCAACAAGATAATCATAACCATCTAACGCATCTTTAAACCAAACGAAAGGACTAGATTTCAGTATTTCCTCTGGTGGTGCCGCGTGACCTTCATATTGTGGTGCATACGAAGTATATCCCTTTTTTTGTAAAAATCGACCTAATTGACGTACATCAGACGAATTGCCTGTAAATCCATGTAATAATAACACGGCACGTTTGCCTTCTTCAAAAAAGAAAGGTTTTGGTAATTTTATCTGCATAAATCTAACGCTCCCTTTGCATACTTAACTAGGCTATATATTTTACATAGCTTATTGTTAAACTATTACATTCTTAATTATAAATAAAAAAGCCCGACATTTACATCGCCGGACCTTACATACCAAGATAACTTATGCAAATCATAAGTACAAAAAATAATATTGATAAAATAATTGTTAATCTATTTAAGAATAAATCGACGCCACGTTGTTTTTGTTTACCGAATAACTGCTCAGCACCACCACTGATGGCACCTGAAAGTCCACTGCTTTTACCTTCTTGGAGTAGTACAACAGTTATTAATGCAATACAATCAATGATTAATAATACGATTAAAAATGTATGCATAAATTGTCCTCCGTTCCTTATATACGACAAGTAGTATATCATATTTTTATTGTTAAAATCAATTTTCTAGCGATTAAATGTACTTTTACGTTTGATAGAAACAACAAGCATATAAATCGCTAATGCAACCGAACCTATAATAACGATTAAAATTGGCAATGTTAAGTACGCACCGTGTGCAGCTTTTATTGCTTGAATTGTGATTGATAAATTAATCAATGTAAACAAACTATTTGATACATAAACTGCAAACATAAACCACCACACATAAGTATGTCGATTCCAAAAAGTGATGAAGCCTGCTAGATAAGCCAAAATATACATAATACCAGTGAATCTAAAGCTGTTTAAAATGTAATCAATCGCTTTATCTGAAGTGTTTTGATTCGTTAAATTAAGTAATGCTTTGGCAGTCGCATTATCCAACGAAACAAAGTAATGAATAATCAATAATATTGAGAATACGATTGATGCAGTTGCAATAAAGCGTCCTGTTTTAATTTCTTTATTCGTTCTATCAGCCATTTGTTTACTCCTCATATATTTAAATACGTTCTATAAAACCTTTATTTAATTTTACCTTTTAATAAAAGTGAATACCCTGTCATACAATATTCATTTCAACATAAATTTATTATACCAGTTTAAGAATACAAGTTAAATATGTGTTATTAGTTACCTCATGATTATTAGTCTGTTATGAATAATACTTCAAAATAAAAAACCTACCACAGTCTCAAATCTGTGGCAGGTTATAAATACAAGCGTGAACTTTTTAAGCGTGAACTCAAAAACTTTATTCAATTTATACCGACATAATAATCCTCAACTAAAATTATGGCAGTACTTAATGTTTAAAATGATTATTTATCTAAGTTATAGAATGATTTGATACCGTCATATTTAGCAGTTTCAAATAATTCATCTTCGATACGTAATAATTGATTGTATTTAGCAATACGGTCAGTACGTGATAATGAACCAGTTTTAATTTGACCAGCGTTTGTAGCAACAGCAATATCAGCAATTGTTGTATCTTCTGTTTCACCTGAACGGTGAGAAACTACTGCTGTGTAACCAGCTTTTTGAGCCATTTCGATTGCATCAAATGTTTCAGTTAATGTACCGATTTGGTTAACTTTAATTAAGATTGAGTTACCAATTCCGTTTTCAATACCTTTTGCTAAAATTTCAGTGTTTGTTACGAATAAATCGTCACCTACTAATTGTACACGGTCACCGATACGTTCTGTAAGTTGTTTCCAACCATCCCAGTCGTTTTCGTCCATACCGTCTTCAATTGTAATGATAGGATATTTGTCTACTAATTGTTCTAAGTAGTCAACTTGTTCTGCAGCTGTACGTTTTGCACCGTGTTCGCCTTCGAACTTACTGTAGTCATATACACCATTTTCATAGAATTCTGATGATGCACAGTCAAATCCTAAGAATACTTCTTCACCTGGTTTGTAACCAGCTGCTTCGATTGCTTGGATAATTGTTTCAACAGCATCTTCAGTACCTTCAAATTTAGGAGCGAAACCACCTTCGTCACCTACTGCAGTTTCTAAACCACGTTTGCTTAAAATTGATTTTAAGTTGTGGAAAATTTCAGTACCCCAACGTAATGATTCTTTGAACGTTGTAGCACCTACAGGTAAAATCATGAATTCTTGGAATGCAATTGGAGCATCTGAGTGAGAACCACCATTAACGATGTTCATCATTGGTACTGGTAACTGCTTACCATTAAATCCACCTAAATATTTGTAAAGTGGTTGACCTAATAAGTCAGCTGCTGCACGTGCTACTGCGATAGATACACCTAAAATAGCATTTGCACCTAATTTACCTTTGTTTGGAGTACCGTCTAATGCGATCATCATTTTATCAATAGATACTTGATCTAATACTGAAAATTCACCTTCAATAATTTCTGGTGCGATGATTTCATTAACGTTTTCAACTGCTTTAGTAACACCTTTACCTAAATAACGTGATTTGTCTCCATCACGTAATTCAACAGCTTCGTGTTCACCAGTTGAAGCACCTGATGGTACTAATGCACGACCAAATGCGCCACTTTCAGTTAATACTTCTACTTCAACAGTTGGGTTACCACGAGAGTCTAAGACTTCGCGAGCGTAAACATCTGTAATAATTGGCATGTTTATAATCTCCTTTAAATAGTTATTCTATAATTATTATAGCTTTATTCTTTCATTTAACAAAATGATATTACTATTATTTTCAAAAAATAAGTGTCATTAAGCGTTTACTTAACATCTTTTACAATATTAGTGTTTAATTAAAGATTCACCTGTCATGTCTTCAGGTTGTTCTACATTTAATAAATCTAATAATGTAGGTGCTAAGTCACCTAAGCGACCAGTTTCTCGAAGTGTAACGCCTTCTTTTGTTACAATCACTGGTACTGGGTTCGTTGTATGCGTAGTCATTGGTTGATCATCATCCGTCAATACTTGATCAGAGTTACCATGGTCAGCAGTAATAATTGCATAACCGTCCATGTCTAAAATCTTATCAACGACTTCACCTAAACATTCATCAACCGCTTCGATTGCTTTGATTGTCGGCTCAAGCATACCACTATGTCCAACCATATCAGGGTTAGCAAAGTTTAAAATAATTAAGTCCAAGTCACCTTTATTTAACTCTTCTAATAATGCATCTTTAACTTCATAAGCACTCATTTCTGGTTTCAAGTCATACGTTGCAACTTTAGGTGAATCAATTAAACGACGGCGTTCACCTTTAAATTCCTCGTTACGTCCACCACTCATAAAGTAAGTAACGTGAGGATATTTTTCAGTTTCTGCAATACGTAATTGTGTTAAATTGTTATTTTGTGCAATTTCACCAATTGTATTATTTAAATCAACTTTTTCGAAAACGATAGCCGCATCGATATTGTCGTTATACTTAGTGAATGTTGCATAGAATAAGTCTTTAACTTGTTCAACTTTAAAGCCTTCGAATGCTCTGTTCGCAAAAATTTCCGATAATTGTGCTGCTCTATCAGGTCGGAAATTATAGAAGATCACTGCATCTCCATCATTAACACCGTCATTTTGATTCTCAACGATGAATGGTACTACGAATTCGTCAGTTAAGCCCTCATTATAGCTTGCTTCTACACCTTCTTTGGCAGTTGCATAAGTTGGGGCATCAAAATTACGAATAGCATTGTAAGCTTTTTCTTCACGTTCCCAACGTTTGTCACGGTCCATTGCATAATAACGACCAGACACAGATGCAAATTGACCAATGCCTAATTCATTGAATTTAGCTTCAGTCTCTTCGATGTATTTCAAAGCGGATTTTTGATCTACGTCACGACCATCTAAAAATGCGTGTACGTAAACTTTTTCAACACCTTGTTTTTTAGCAAGTTCTAACAAAGCAAATAAATGTTTGTAATGACTGTGCACACCACCGTCAGACAATAAACCAAAGATGTGTAACGCTGAATCATGTGAATTCACGTGTGCAATTGCATTATTTAAAACATCATTTTCAAAGAAATCACCGTCTTCAATTGATTTATTGATTCGAGTTAAACTTTGATAAACGATACGTCCTGCACCGATATTCATATGACCAACTTCTGAGTTACCCATTTGTCCTTCAGGTAGTCCAACATCTAAGCCACTCGCTTCGATTTGAGTCGTTGGATATTTGTTGTAATAACGATCAAAATTAGGCTTGTTTGCTAATTTTACCGCATTACCATGTTCGCTTTCGCGGTTCGCAAAACCATCTAAAATAATTAACGCAGTTGGTTTCTTAGCCATGATTATTTTGCACCTTCTAACAATTGTACGAAATCTTCAACTTTAAGTGATGCGCCACCTACTAATGCCCCATCAATATCAGTTTGTGCCATGTATTCTTTAATGTTGTTAGGTTTAACACTACCACCATATTGAATACGAGTTGCTTCTGATACTTCTTTGCTTGATAAGTCAGCAATAGTTTGACGTACAAATGCACACATTTCATTTGCATCTTCAGATGTTGATGATTTACCAGTTCCGATTGCCCAGATTGGCTCATAAGCAATTACAACTGATTTAAGTTGATCTTCAGATAAACCTGCAACAGCTTTCTTAACTTGCTCACCTACAACATCGTTAGCTTTACCACTTTCACGCTCTTCGTCTGTTTCACCAACACAAATAATTGGAGTCATTCCATGTTTGAAAATAGCGTGCGCTTTTTTGTTAATTTCTTCATCTGTTTCGTGGAATAATTCACGACGTTCAGAATGACCGATAACAACGTATTTAACGCCTAAATCTGCTAATGCAACTGGAGACGTTTCACCTGTGAACGCACCATTATCTTCGAAATACGTATTTTGAGCACCGATTTCTAAACCTTGTGCTTTTCCTTCTTTAACTGCAGTAGTTAATGCATCTAATTGAATTGCTGGTGCACAAATTACTGATTCTACTTCTTTTGAATCTGGTAATGTTGGCAATGCATTGACGAAGTCTTTTGCTTCTTGTACTGTTTTGTTCATTTTCCAGTTACCAGCTATAATTGGTGTTCTCATTAAAGACACTCCTTGTTTTGTAAATATTTTTGAAAAGTGATGAAACACGATGTCATCTTGTGACTGTTTTCCCGTAACAATGTTAAACAAACATGCCACATCACTTTAAACTATCACTTTATTATTTATTATTGATTGCTTTGATACCAGGCAATTCTTTACCTTCTAGGTACTCTAATGACGCACCGCCACCAGTTGAAATATGAGTGAAGTCATTTTCAAAACCTAAAGAGATTGCTGCTGCAGCTGAATCACCGCCACCGATAATCGTAATTGCATCTTTAAGGTTTGCAATTGCTTTACATACACCAATTGTACCTTGTGCAAAGTTACTGAACTCGAATACACCCATAGGTCCATTCCATACAACAGTGTGCGCACCTTCTAATTCATCTGCAAATAATTTTACAGTGTTTGGTCCAATATCCATACCTTCTTGGTCTGCTGGAATTGAATCAGATGGTACTACAGTAATTTTGGCATCATTAGAAAATTCTTTAGCAACTTTAGTGTCTACTGGTAATACAATTTTATCACCATGTTTTTCTAATAAATCTTTTGCGAAGTCGATTTTATCTTCTTCTAATAATGAAATACCAATTTCTTTACCTTGCGCTTTTAAGAAAGTATAAGCCATACCTCCGCCGATGATAATTTTATCAGCTATGTTAACTAAGTTTTTGATGACATTAATTTTGTCAGATACTTTTGCTCCACCTAAAATAGCAACAACTGGTTTATGTGGATCGTTAACTACGCCACCAATAAACTTAATTTCTTTATCCATTAAGAATCCAGCTGCAGTTTCTAAATGTGTAGAAATACCAACATTAGATGCATGCTCACGATGCGCAGTACCAAAAGCATCATTTACAAACACATCACCTAAAGATGCCCAGTATTTACCTAATTCTGGATCATTTTTAGATTCTTTTTTACCGTCTAAATCTTCATAACGTGTATTTTCAACTAATAATACGTCGCCTTCTTTAAGGTCTTTAATAGCAGCCTCAAGTTTTTCGCCGCGTGTTTCTGGTACGAAAACAACTTCTTTATCTAATTTCTTAGATAAGTCTTCAGCAACTGGACGTAAAGTTAATTTTGCTTTATCACTTTCTTCTTTCACTTTACCTAAATGTGAAAATAGTACGATTTTACCACCTTGTTCGATGATGTATTGAATTGTAGGTAAAGCTTGAACGATACGGTTGTCATTAGTAATTTCACCGTCTTTTAAAGGCACGTTAAAATCAGCACGTACTAGGACTGTTTTACCTTTAAGATCTAAATCAGAAACAATTTTTTTAGCCATGGTGTTTCCTCCTTGTAATTAGGAAATTTTATATAAAAATAAGCGGAGAAGCGTTTGTGCTCCCCGCTTACTCATAAGCTTTAATTAATGCTAAATAGTTCTGAGCACTAGCGTATTTGAAAAAAACTATACTAAAATTATTTAGAAAGTTCAGCTAAGTATGCTAATGTACGAACTAATTGTGCAGTATATGACATTTCGTTATCATACCAAGCTGCAACTTTAACTAATTGACGGTCGCCAACTGACATTACACGAGTTTGTGTAGCGTCGAATAATGAACCGTAAGTCATACCTACAACGTCTGAAGAAACGATTTCGTCTTCAGTGTAACCGAATGATTCGTTTGAAGCATTTTTCATAGCTTCGTTAACTTGTTCAACTGTTACGTCTTGTTTTTCTAATACTACTGTTAATTCAGTTAATGAACCTGTAGCTACAGGAACACGTTGTGCACCACCATCTAATTTACCATCGATTTCAGGAATAACTTTACCGATAGCTTTAGCAGCACCTGTTGAGTTAGGGATGATGTTTTCTGCCGCTGCACGAGCACGACGTTTGTCACCTTTTCTGTGAGGTGCGTCTTGTGTATTTTGATCACCTGTGTAAGCGTGAATTGTAGTCATTAAACCTTCAACTAAACCAAAGTCATCGTTTAAAACTTTAGCAACTGGTGCTAATGAGTTTGTAGTACATGAAGCACCTGAAACAACTGTTTCAGAACCGTCTAACTCTTGGTGGTTTGTGTTGAATACGATTGTTTTTAAGTCACCAGTAGCTGGTGCTGAGATTAATACTTTTTTAGCGCCTGCTTCAATATGAGCTTGTGCTTTATCTTTATCAGTGTAGAAACCAGTACATTCTAATACTACATCGATATTTAAGTCTTTCCAAGGTAATTTGCTTGCATCTGGTTCACTGAATGATTTAACTTCTTTACCATTTACGCGGAAACCACCATCAACTACCTCTACTTCACCTGTGAAACGACCTTGCATAGTGTCATATTTTAATAAATGCGCTAACATGTCGTCATCTGTTAAGTCGTTTACTGCTACAACTTCAAGACCTTCTACTTCTTGAATTCTTCTGAATGCTAAACGACCAATTCTACCAAAACCATTAATTGCTACTTTTACTGCCATTATAATGGCCTCCTTTAAAATGATATTTAAAAAGTATTAAACTTTTTATCTCTTATTCAAGTATTATCTTTGCTGCGGCTTCATCAGTGATTAACACTGTATTCTTGGGTGCAATCGTCAAGTATGCTTTAATTGCTTCACCTTTCGATTTGCCTCCTGCAACTGCAAAAATAAAGTCTTTTGATTCAAGGTCTTCTAATTGAAGTCCAATTGTTTTAACCTTATGGACAATTTGACCTTGTGTATCAAAATAATAACCAAATGCCTCTCCGACAGCTTGATGATGTTGAAGTTGTTCAATGACCTTTTCAGGTGATTGACGTCGATGCGCCATCTTCAGCGCATCACCAATGCCGTGTAATATAACGTTTGCTTGTTTAATTTTGTCTAAAGTGTTTATGACTGATGGCTCTAACAACAATGTGTTATATGTTGTTTCACTGACATTATCAGGTACATACATCGTCGTATAATAACCGCCAGCTTGTTGTGCCATACTGGCTGCAATTGTGTTTGCCTGAAAGACAACATTTTCGCCTAGTCCACCTCTGGCTGGTACGAAGAATACATTATATGGTAATAAATGAATTGCTTCACTAACACATGCCATCGTGGATCCGCCAGTTACAGCAACTATCGCGTCTTCTTGTAATATGCCTTCAAGTAATTGACCTGCTTGTCTACCTAATTCTGTTTTAACAGATTGACTATTATCAGCATCACCAGGAACAACATGAACTTCCTTAATTTGAAATTTATTCTTAATACCTTCTGACAGACGATTATCATCTGCATAGATATCAAAGTAACCTTTCAATTGCGAAATCAGTTGCTCACCTTCAGCTGTAATTTCCATTCCGGTAGGCTTAACTTTTATCAAATCTTGTTTCTTAAGCATATCTGTTTCAGAACGCAGTACACGTTCAGTCATATCCATATGTTCGCTTAAACTTCGACGTCCGACAGGCTGATTTTTTGAGATAGTAGTAAGAATAGAAAAACGTTTATACATTTTATCTATGAGATCCGGTATAAGCTTTTGCTGTGCTTGCAATAAGTCTTTCACTACTACCTCCTCCTTATATTTATAAATGTAAATAAGGATATGTCACAACCAGTGGTTGCCTTTTTAAGTCCCGCGTGGGACAAAAATTAACCTCTTTACACTTGCAATAGTACTATTCTATTTCAAAAATTGCAAGCATAAAACTTAAATTTTCTAAATAATTTGATAAAGCGCTTGCAATATATTTTCGATTTGTTATTCAACAAAACGTTTTATTTTATTCGCTGTAGTCAAATGTATACCCTTATACTGACTCGCTAATCATTTGCTTATTATTTGAACTAAGACATAAATCAATGCTCTAGAATCCGAAAAGTCACATTAGTAGTAGTTGACCGAACGAAAATGCACTTGTAACAAGCATTTTTCAATTAAAGTCAGGGGCCCCAACACAGAAGCTGGCGGAAAGTCAGCTTACAATAATGTG
>NZ_KV839126.1:38078-217116 GCF_001838845.1 Staphylococcus sp. HMSC36A10 | reverse complement strand
AGTCAGCTTACAATAATGTGCAAGTTGGGGTGGGCCCCAACACAGAGAATTTCGAAATGAAATTCTACAGGCAATGCAAGTTGGGGTGGGGCCCCAACATAGAAGGTGACGAAAAGTCAGCTTACAATAATGTGCAAGTTGGCGGGGCCCCAACACAGAAGCTGACGGAAAGTCAGCTTACAATAATGTGGAAGTTGGGGTCAGACGACGAAATAAATTTTGCGAAAATATCATTTCCGTCCCACCTCACTCAAAATAAATTTCACTATCCGTAAAATAAACAACTAACTATTTAAGTATCATCTCTCCCCTAATTAACAATTATAAAAATAAGAACCAATATTCGAGACAACCTAATTAATTGTGTTGTCTGTCATACTGGTTCATTTTTGTTTGACTAAATACTACTTATCATTAGCATTATTTTGTTTATTTGTTGTTGATTGGCTATTTTGTTGTGGTGCTTGTGGTTTTGCTTGCTGATTTGATTGATTGTTTTGTTGATTATTATTTGGCTTTGGTGTTGGTTGTTGCGGCTGTGGTTTAGGCTGAGCTGGTTGTTTATTATCATCAGTTTTCTTCTGATTATCATCTGATTTATCTTGAGATGCTTTGTCATCCTTATCTTTCGACTCATCCTTTGATGCTTTATCATCATTCTCTTCTTTAGCAGGACGTTGCTTTGTAGGTGCTTGTTGCTGAGGTGGCACATATTGATATTGATTCTGCTGTGGCAATTGCTGATATTGGTTTGCTTGTGAATCTAGCTCATTCTGCTCTTTTTCCTCTTGTTGCTTTTTCTTTCTCTCTTTTTCTGCATTTTCTTTTTGACGCTTTTCTTTTTGTTCCTGCTTTTGTTCGTTCAACATACGTTCTTTAGCTTTATTCGAATGATCTACATATGCAAAAATTGCAAATACTAATCCTCCGAGTAATAGCAATACCGTCGCAATGCTAACTACTTTCGCTGTTGTACTCATTTTCTTCTTACTTCCATCTTCATTTTTATTGTAGTCGTAATTTTGATTCGACATACTCTCCCTCACTTCAAACTAATTTAAATATAGAAATTATCACGCAACCATTAACATTTTCACAACTAATTTGCTTACCTAGTTTCTACAAATATTAATAAACATTTACTCTTTTTGCCTTCTTCAACTTAAAACTGCCTTCACTATTACTCACTCGTAAATCGGATTCATTTTTACAAAGAAATAGTAGTCTTATATATCTTAACATTTAATAACTAAATCAAACATATTTTGAGCCTTTTTTTGAAAATTAACATTTTAACCTTTTTGATTTTACAACAAATTATAGCTACGTATTGAAAATTAAAGCATTGGTTTAAGTGTTGTGTTAAAAGTTTTTATGTTTAGATTGTTATATTACTATGTATTCTTAAATTTGTTTAAAAAATTAATGCTTTAAATTGATGTATAATGGGAATAAGAAATAAATAAAAACGACCCGCACGATTAACGTACGGGTCCACTACTAAAGGGAGTCAAATTTTTACCTTCGTTTGTATCATGCAGCGTTTTACACATACTTTTAAGAGATGTTTATTCGTTATCGAAGGTACACCTTTATTATAACTTATATCATTTTTATTAAAATACAATTCAAAAAAAGTTATTGACATATTATTGTCTAAATAATGTATAACCTTTGAACAACAATAATGATTATTAAATAGTAACTAAATACAAAATTACATGGGGTGAATGATAATGAAACAATACTTAATTACTGGTGGGACTGGTATGGTTGGATCTCAATTAGTTAATGAAATTAAAAAATCAGATTCACATATCACGATATTAACGCGACACGACCAAATTTCAAATGATAAGAAAATTTCATATGTCAACTGGGCTAAATCTGGGTGGGAACACAAAGTTCCTCAAAATATCGATGTGGTCATCAACTTAGCAGGTGCTACACTGAATAAACGATGGACACCGGAATATAAACAAACGCTAATGCTAAGTAGAATTCAATCTACGCAAGCTTTATATGAATTGTTTAAATCACGTAATAAAGCACCTAAAGTTTTATTTAATGCTAGTGCCACTGGTTACTATCCTCCTGATTTATTTATGAGTTACACAGAAGTTTATAAAACTTTACCATTTGATTTCTTGTCAGATATTGTGTATCAATGGGAACGTTTCGCACAACAATTTGAACAATTAGGTACGCGAGTTGTCATCGGTCGTTTCGGTATGATTTTATCGAATGAAGGCGGTGCGTTACAAACAATGAAACTACCATACAAATATTACATTGGTGGTAAATTAGGTTCTGGTCAACAATGGTATTCATGGATTCATATCAATGATTTAATTCAAGCTATTTTATTTTTAATAAATAACGAGTCAGCTAGTGGTCCGTTTAATTTAACTGCACCTATACCTGAGCGTCAAAATTTATTTGGCTACACTTTAGCAAGAGCTATGCATAAGCCCCATGAAACTTGGGCACCAAGTCTTGCAATGCGTCTCATACTTGGTCAAATGTCAACAGTAGTATTGGATACTCAAAAAGTATTACCTAATAAAATTCAAGCATTGGGATTCCAATTTAAATATAGTAATTTAAAAATGGCACTTGAAGATTTAATTAAAGAATAATCAATACCATTAATGAGCATTAGAAACAACATATGTACTAAATGTAATGTCTAGAGCGACTTACAAACAAAGGATTGAAATGTTCCTTTCAATGTCTACTTTGAAGGGAACATTTCATATAGTTACGGTTCAACTAGCTTCATTCAATCATATTTCCGCTCAAAGTATAGTAAACAATTTATTGACACCTCGGTTTACTCATACAAAAAGAGCAGACTGCTTAGTCTACTCTTTACTTTGAATTATTTTGTTTCAGGTACCATCACTTCATCAATTAAGCCATATTCTTTAGCTTCTTCTGCAGTTAAGAAGTTATCACGATCTGTGTCTTTTTGTATTTTTTCAATACTTTGACCAGTACGCTCTGATAAAATGCGGTTTAATTTTTCACGTGTTTTTAAAATGTGATTTGCAGCAATTTCGATTTCAGTTGCTTGTCCTTGAGCACCACCTAATGGTTGGTGAATCATTACTTCTGCATTTGGTAACGCGAAACGTTTACCTTTTGCACCAGCTGCTAATAAGAATGATCCCATTGATGCAGCCATACCGATACAAATTGTTTGAACATCAGGTTTAATGTGTTGAATTGTATCATAAATCGCAAAACCAGCTGTTACACTTCCACCTGGTGAATTAATGTATAAATAAATATCTTTCTCTGAGTCTTGCGCTTGTAAGAATAATAACTGTGATACGATTGAATTTGCTACGTTGTCATCAATTTGTGAACCTAACATAATAATACGGTCTTTTAATAAACGTGAGTATATATCATATGCACGTTCACCGCGGTTTGTTGTTTCAATAACTGTAGGAATTAAATTCATCTATATTTCCTCCTTGTAATAACTGTTACTCATTATTTTACATATTAAGTCAAATTTGGTCAAACACTTTGACTTTAAATAGTTACATTGTTTGACGCTTTTCTCTTTCCTTTGTAAACTGATAATATCTATTTTAGATTGTACTTATTTTACTTCTCATAGTACAGAGATATGATTACATATTTGCTCCTTGTGGTGTAATGGATAACACGTAAGATTCCGGTTCTTAAGATAGGGGTTCAATTCCCTTCAAGGAGGCTGTTTTAATAAAATACAATACTTTTCAATACTGAGAATCCCGCAATGTCGGGATTCTTATTTATGCTGATTTTGTTTTTGTCTATGATCAGGGACTTTCAGGGACTCAATTAATTATCACATTCATATTTTCTTATGACCAAATTGATACATATGATGCTATTTAATGAGAAAATTAGGCATCACTTGGTTATTGAATTTCCTTCATTAAACTTTCCAGCTCAATTTAATAGTTAGTCGACTATTATTCATTAAACACTTTTTAATCATAAAAAAGTGTTTTTGATAATTCACTACCAAAAACACCTTCTTACTTATAATTCTATTTGTTCACCATTTCTAATCTTATCGGCTAAATCATTCAGTTTTCTTAATCGGTGATTTACACCTGATTTTGAAATTGGACCAGTTGATACCATTTCTCCAAGCTCTTTCAACGAAATTTCTTGATGTTCTACTCGAATTCTAGCAATCTCTCTCAACCTGTCTGGTAAATTTTCAATACCAATTTCTTTATCAATCAATTTAATGCTCTCAACTTGTTTCATCGCAGCACTAACTGTTTTATTTAGATTGGCCGTTTCACAATTAACGAGTCGGTTAACAGAATTACGCATATCTCTTACAATACGTACGTCTTCAAATTTTAATAACGCTTGATAGCCACCTATCAAACTAAGAAAATCCGAAATCTTTTCCGCTTCTTTTAAATACGTAATACTTCCTTTTTTTCGCTCTAAATGTTTGGCATTCAACTCATAACTATTCATTAGTTTCGTTAAGCCTTCTGCATGACTCTCATTTTGAGAAAAAATTTCCAAATGGTACGAAGATGTTTCAGGGTTATTCACTGAGCCACCTGCCAGAAAAGCTCCTCTCAAGTAACTGCGTCTCATTTCGTCATCTTGAATCATTGAATGATCAATTTCATGCGTAAAAATGCCGTCTTTTAAAATTCCTAATTCATCAAGAATTTCTTTCGCTTTCATCTTTGTACGACAAATATAAATATTATTTTTTTTAAGTTTCATTTTTTTACGGACTAATATTTCAACTTCCACATTAAAGACACGTTTAATCAACGAATAAATACGTCTTGCCGTTGTTGCATTTTCCGTTTGAACATTTATAACAAATTGTTGATTTGAAAGACTAAGTGCACCATTCATTCGAATCAGTGCACTGAGCTCTGCTTTTGCATTCATTTCATCGACGTCTATTCTAGTTAATTCATTTTTCATTTCTGATGCAAAGCTCATCGTACAGTCATTCCTTTCTTATTTAAAACATGATTCACCTTAGAACCACTGTCTATTTTCATTTTTTTACACAGCTCTATTATCATATCATAATATGATTACGTTCTATATTATTTACGTTTATCACTTGGTACGAAAGGAATAGTACTAATTAATTCTAAAGCTATGTCATAAATCATTGTCGATAACACTTTAGTATTATGTCTTACTAAATGATTTTCAGAAATTTCAACTAAATTTGAAGATGTTTTTACATTTATGCTTTCTTTTTCAAGTTCAGCCTTATTAACTTCAACTGGTTTAGAATGTTTTTCTTCATATTTTTTCAAAACTTGAGCATTGAAAGTTTGTGTACTACAAATGACATAATCAATAAACGGTTGTCCAGCTTGTCTATGAATCGCGTCGATATGATCTTTCACGCTATAACCATCTGTTTCCCCAGGTTGCGTCATCACATTAGAAACATATAGCTTAGGCGCATCAGAATGAATTAATGCATCTGAAATACCATTGACACATAAGTTAGAAATAACGCTCGTATATAATGACCCTGGTCCAAGAACGATTAAATCTGCTTCCCTTAAAGCATCGATTGCTTCTTCCATTGGTTGCACATCGTTAGGTTCTAAAAACACACGATCAATTTTTTTATGTTTTTTAGGAATATTTGTTTCTCCAAAAACAATTTCTCCATCTTCCATAACAGCATTTAATTGCACACTTGTATTTGTAGATGGAATGACTCTACCTTTAATATTTAAAATTTTACTTAATGCTTTAATGGCATGTCCGAAATCATTCGTAATATTAGTCATACCTGCGATTAATAAATTACCTAATGAGTGACCGCTAATTTGATTTTCTTCAAAGCGATACTGAAAAAGTTGGCTTAAAACTGACTCAGAATCACTTAAAGCTGCAATCACATTTCTGATGTCTCCTGGTGCTGGTATATCCATTTCATCTCTGATTTTCCCTGTACTCCCACCATTATCAGCAACTGTTACAATCGCCGTAATATCAATTGGGAATTCTCTTAATCCCCTAGCCATAACTGATAAGCCAGTGCCACCACCGATAAGTACAACTTTTATTTGTCTCATTTTTTCTCGCCACTTTCAATATGTGCGTCCCTATGATGCACATAAACATTATATTCAAATACTTCATTTAGATAATTACCTAGTCGTTCTGCTAATGCTACAGATCGATGTTGTCCACCCGTACAACCGATGGCAATTACTAATTGAGATTTCCCTTCTTTTTTATACCCGGGTATCATAAAATCTAACAAATCAGTTAATTTTTCAAAGAAAATCTCCGTCTCTTTCCATTTCATAACATAATTATAAACGTCTTTATCTAATCCTGTTAAAGGTCTTAAATCTACTACATAATATGGATTTGGTAAAAATCGTACATCAAATACTAAATCTGCATCCATCTGAATCCCATGTTTAAAACCGAAACTTGTGACATTAATTGTAAAAGTTTCAAACTCTTCATCTTCATAGTATCGACGAATGCGTTCTTTTAATTCTTTAGGTGATAACTTTGTAGTATCTATAACAAAATTAGCTATACTTCTAATTTGAGACAAATGCTCTCGCTCATCATTAATTGCATTGATTAACGATCTTTTACCTTGTTCCATCAAAGGATGTGCACGACGCGTTTCCTTATATCTTGAAATTAATTTTTCAGTACTTGCTTCTAAAAACATAACATCAATGATGACGTCACTTTCACTTTTGACTTTATCCACTACTGCAACTAATGAATTAAATAGTTCCTTACCTCTTAAATCAATTGCAATTGCCACTTTTCTTAAGGATGGATTTCCTTGTTCCATCAACTCTACAAATTTAGGCAATAACACTGGTGGTAGATTATCTACACAAAAATATCCCATGTCTTCTAAACATTGAATAACCAAAGATTTACCTGCGCCAGATAAACCTGTTACAACTAATAGTTCACTTTTACTTTTTTCTTTTTCATTATTATCCATTATTTTTTCACCGCCAAAACGAATTTCATGATGTTAATTTAAATGTTCTATGACAAAATTAAGCAACGATGTTTTATATTTATTTCCAACTATGTCTAGATTAAATTTCTAAAAATATACATCATTTAAAGGAGCTTGGGACATAAATCAATGTCCTAGGGTCTATAATATTATATTGGCAGTATTTGACTGAATGAAAATGCGCTTACAACAAGCTTTTTTCAACTCTAGTCAGGGGCCCCAACACAGAGAATTTCGAAAAGAAATTCTACAGGCAATGCGAGTTGGGGTGTGGGCCCCAACACAGAGAATTTCGAAAAGAAATTCTACAGACAATGCGAGTTGGGGTGTGGGCGCCAACATAGAGAAATTGGATTCCCAATTTCTACAGACAATGCAAGTTGGCGGGGCCCCAACACAGAAGCTGACGAAAAGTCAGCTTACGATAATGTGCAAGTTGGGGTGGGACAACGATAAAGTAATACTTTTTCTATAGAAATTAGTATTTCTTATGCATGAGTTTTACTCATGTATTCCTATTTTTAAGTACACATTAGCTGTGGCTAATGTGTAAGAACCACTACATAATAAATCATTAGTGGCTCTTTATCATTTCTGTCCCACTCCCATAAAGTTATAAGTTTAATATAACATATAAAAAAACTAGAACTCATTGAAACGCACAAATGATACGTACTAAGTTCTAGTTTTCTATATAATTTGCTTTAATTTAAAAGTAAGACATTATTTTAACGCTGTGATGACACTATTAAAATAAATATCCAAATAATTTACAGCTCAACATCTTAATTCGACTTCGAATTAAGCTTGATCGTTTAAATGTTCAATATATTCCGCTGCACTTTGCGCTGCAATACTACCATCGCCAGTAGCAGTGACAATTTGGCGTAAACCTTTGTCGCGAACATCTCCTGCTGCAAAAATACCTGGTACTGATGTTGTCATATCATCTTTTGTTACAATATAACCAACATCATTTGTAATACCTAAGTCTTTAAATGGCGCTGTTAATGGTTTCATACCAATATAGATGAATACACCATCAGCCTCGTGTGTTTCTTCTGAACCATCTTTTGTAGACGTTAATGTCACAGAACCCACTTTGCCGTCTTTTTCATTAATTGATTTCAAAGTATGACTCCAAATAAAGTCGATTTTATCATTTTTGAATGCTCTATCTTGTAAAATACGCTGTGCACGTAACTCATCACGACGGTGAACGATTGTTACTTTGTCAGCAAATTTAGTTAAGAATGTTCCCTCTTCTACTGCTGAATCACCACCACCGATAACGAATAGGCGTTTATTTTTAAAGAATGCACCATCACATACTGCACAATAACTTACACCGCGTCCACCAAGTTCTTGTTCACCCGGAACACCAATTTTCTTGTATTCTGCACCTGTAGCAATAATAACCGCTTTCGCTGTTAATTCTTTATTACCAAAGTTAATCACTTTATATTCGCCTTTATCTTCTACAGATTTAATATCTCCATATTGATAAACTGCACCAAACTTTTTAGCGTGTTCAAACATTTTTGTAGATAAATCTGGACCTGTAATCATTTCGAAACCAGGGAAGTTCTCTACTTCTTCTGTATTAGCCATTTGACCGCCTGGAATACCTCTTTCAATCATAACTGTTTTTAAATTAGCACGTGATGCGTATACTGCAGCAGTCATACCAGCTGGACCTGCACCGATAATTGCTATATCAAAATCTATTTCAGTCATTTTATTAACGCCTCCTCATTATTAATCATTATGCGCATTATATAATAAATCTAACTTTTCATAAATCTATATGCTCAAGAGAAATTCAATCATTTTGTTCAGTTTATATTGTGTTATGCCTAACCATGTTGTAATTTGCTTCTTTGTAACGTTTCGAGGTTGATTTTTAAAATACAAATAAATAAACGCACCGATATATGGCTCAACATCAGTTAAATCTACTTTTTCAGCAATTATGAGTTCACCTTGATTAATCCATGCAACCATTACATCATTTTCACTTACAAATAATTCATTATGGTAAAGCGTTAATAAGCCGCGATGAATGAAGTCTAATTTATTGAGCGTTAAACCTTGAACTAAATACGTTAAATACAATTTCTCATAATTATTTAGATTTTCCAGAACCTGCCAAATACTTTCCGTCATCACAATTTCTTTACCATTTAATTGATCCAATAAAAAAATACCATATAAACGATAATGACTGTCATCACTTTGAAGTAATGGCAAAATATGTTGGTCAAAAACTTCTTTGCTATTTTCAATTACCCAAGGCGCATGTCCAATTTCCACTTTAGAAATTTGCTTCAATTTATCCCAGTAGTAATGACTTTCGTCTTCTTCACCTAAATAATAATAATTATATGCTAAAGCATTGTACATTTGAATTGATAAAAATTTCCCTTTTTTATATAAAGGGTACAACAATTGTTGTGATGCACGATACTGCTTTAAATAACTTAATACAATACCTAATTTAAAACTTTCATCGTCATTCATAGGTACAACTTTGTTTAATATTTTTAAATATTTTTGATATTGTTCATTTTCCTTAGTGTTATAAAGTAGCAAAGTATAATGGCATAATGCATATATATCTGTACTATCCTCTTGTAATAGTGCTTCGTACAATGCTTTAGCCGTATCATATTCACCGAGATATAAATAACACATTGCCAATAAATTACGTACTACACGATGATCTTGAACTTCTTGTGGTTGATGTAAGACATAATTCTTTGCATCTTTTAATCGACCTTGAGAAAAAAGATATTGGAATAGTATTTGAACTACAAACAATTGAGCTTCAAGTTCAATTTGTTCTTCACTTTGATATTTCACATCAAACATTTGATCTAATTCATCTCTATAATCTTGGTCGTCGCTAACAATAACATAATTAATACCAAACAAGAATGCCTTGTTTGGTTCGTTAACTTCAATGTTGAGCTGACTCAATTCATAAAAGCTATCTTCTAGATGCCTATTATAAATAATATTGTCATAAAATAAATGTTCTGCTTTTTTAGCAATACCAAGTTGCACTAGACATTGTGCATAATCAATTTGAATTTCCAGATCATCAGGTGACAATTCTAACACTTTTTCAAAGTATTCAGCAGCTCGTTTATATTCTCTTTGTTTAAACTTCTGTTTAGCCATTTTACGATAAAATGCATCATCAAAAGTCATTGGAATTACATTATTATTCTTTTGCGCCATAAAATTGTCACCTCCTAATCATTTTTATATACATAGGGTTGCCATATGCAAATCCATTATCCGGTATATCTTTTGAAACAACCGTACCAGCTGCAACTTTTACATTGTCACCAATCGTTATACCGGGTAAAATGGTAGCATTTGCACCAATCAAAGTGTTAGATCCTATCGTCACTGGTCCATAACGAAATTCATCAACTAATGCTTCATGCGTCAAAATTGTTACATTGTAACCAATAACACTGTTACTACCAATCGTAATCAGTTCTGGGTAAAAAATATCTAACATTACTTTATAAGCTATCGACGATTGATTACCGATATTAATATTTAAAAGTTGTTTATATATATGTCTTTTCAGTACCATACTTGGAATAAATTTCGAAAATTCAATGATAATTACATTCTTAAAAACTTTCGAAAATTTAACAAGACGGTATACACGCCATAAAGGGTTTGTATGATGATGTGTTTTTGATAAAAATTTCCTCAAACTATCACTACTTCACTTTTTTTGTTGGCCATGGAAGCGCCCCAACTTTGCTATACAACGGTGGATTATACTTAATCCTTCTATATACAATTAAACTTATACTTATTAAAATTAAAAGAATTGATACTAATTGTGCAACTCTAATATTACTTGTGAGCATTAAGCTATCTGTACGTAATCCTTCTATAAAGAATCGACCAATTGAATACCAAGTTAAATATAAAAAGAATGTTTCTCCTAATTTTAAATGTTTACGAATATTAACTAAGATAATAAATCCAGCGACATCCCAAATGGATTCATATAAGAATGTTGGATGATAATATTGGCCGTTAATATACATATTTTCTATTATAAAATTTGGCAAATGTAATTGTTCTAAAAAAGCGCGTGACACAGGTCCACCATGTGCCTCGTGATTCATAAAGTTACCCCAGCGTCCAATTCCTTGCGCTAAAATTATACTTGGCGCAACGATATCACCAATTTGAAATGGGTTTAAATTTTTCACTTTACATACAATAACACCAGCAATAAAGCCACCTATTAAACCACCATGTATTGCTATTCCACCATGCCATATTTTAATAATTTCACTTGGATTTTCCGCGTAATATGGCCATTGGAAAATCACAAAATAGATTCGTGCCGCGATAAATCCAAATAGTGCACTATAAAAAATAATATCTACTAAAGTATCTTTATGTAATCCTGCTTTAACTAGTGCACGTTGTGCAACAAAGTAACCAAGTAATATTCCGACAGCAATGATAATTCCATACCATCGTACACTCAGTGGTCCTAAGTTAAATGCCACAGGATCTATATAGTTAAATACAATACCCATTCAACCTACTCCTCACTCTTATGACTGTTCTTGATAATTTCTTCATTTAATCTTTCACTAAATTCTTCGGCCGTGTTAATGCCCATGATATTTAATCGATAGTTCATTGCAGCGACCTCAATAATTACCGCAACATTTCTACCAGGTCTTACAGGTATTGTTTTTTTAGTGATTTCAGTATCTAAAATACTTAGCGTCTCTTCATTAAGACCTACACGGTCATATAACTTTTGCTTGTTCCAGTTTTCCAAATTAATATTTAATCTAATTCGTTTTTCAGTTAATATTGAACCCGCGCCAAATAAAGTCATAACATTGATAATACCTAGTCCACGTATTTCTAATAGATGTTCTATTAACTTTGGTGGTTTCCCTATTAGTTCATCTTTATTAATTTGACGTATTTCTACATTATCATCTGCTACTAATCTATGCCCACGTTTAACTAATTCCAACGCAGTCTCACTTTTACCTATTCCTGAATCACCGGTAATTAGTACACCAACACCGTAAACATCTACTAAAACACCATGTAAAGATGTCGTCTTTGCAAGTGCATGCTCTAAAAACGTTGTTAAGCGACTCATTAAACTTGTAGTCGCATCTTTAGCAACTATAAGTGGGGTATTTAATTCTTTTGCAGCTTCAACTAATTCTTCTGGTGGCTGCAATCCACGTGTCACAATAATTGCAGGCGTTTCTGGTCTGCATAGTTTACGCATACGACCTGCGCGATCCTTATCTGGTAATAAATTGTAAAACGATAGTTCCGTTGTTCCTAATAGTTGTATTCTATCTGACGCATAATGTGAAAAATACCCTGCCATCTCTAAGCCCGGTCTTGATATATCAGCATTTTTAATTGGCTTCGATAGTCCTTCTTCACCAGCGATTAAATCTAACTTTAATGTTTCAACTAGTTTTTCTGTCGTTAACATGGGTTCACCTCAATTGTATTTATCCCTACTCTTACATCTCTTCTTATCATATCAAAAATATAACACCAATCTACATTGAAAAGCTAAAATAAATATTAATTGTTCATTATTGTTATTATTTTACAAGTCAATATCAATCATTAATTTATTGCTTGCTTAATTTACATGGTTCATATCGCCATAAAAGTCCGAGCCATAAATCAATGACCTAAGCTCTACAATGATATATTGGAATTAGGTGGCGGGGCCCCAACATAAAGAAATACTTTTTCTTTAGAAATTAGTATTTCTTATGCATGAGTTGCACTCATGCATTCCTATTTTTTAAGTACACAATAGCTGTGGCTAATGACAAAGAACCACTACATAATAAATCATTAGTGATTCTTTATCATTTCTGTCCCACTCCCAGTTCGATTTATGTTTAACTACTCTAGATTGACCCTATCTTAACATAATTCTTTTTACGCATCTTTTCTTTCTACTATTCATTACTAAATTAATAAAAAGAAGCGAAGGATAAATTTATAACATCCTTCACTTCTTTTAATCTTATTTATCTTCAGTATTTTGTTTATCTCGTTCAAGTACTTCTTTTAAATACTTTCCTGTATATGATGACTTTGTCTGAGCAATATCTTCGGGTGTGCCAGTCGCAACAATAGTACCACCTCCACTACCACCTTCAGGACCTAAGTCGATAATATAGTCTGCTGTTTTGATAACATCTAGGTTATGTTCAATAATTACAACAGTATCACCATTTTCAACTAATCGGTTTAATACTTTTAATAATCTACTAATATCGTCAACATGTAACCCTGTTGTCGGTTCATCTAGGATATAAATAGATTTACCAGTTGAACGTTTATGAAGTTCAGATGCAAGTTTCACACGTTGAGCCTCACCACCTGATAACGTTGTAGCTTGTTGACCTAATGTGACGTATCCAAGACCAACATCAACTAGTGTTTGTAACTTGCGCTTAATCTTAGGAATATTTTCAAAAAATTGTGTTGCTTCTTCAACAGTCATTTCTAAAATGTCAGCAATATTTTTACCTTTGTAAGTAACCTCTAGTGTCTCACGATTATATCGTTTACCATCACACACTTCACAAGGAACATAAACATCAGGTAAAAAATGCATTTCAATTTTAATAATACCGTCACCTTTACAAGCTTCACAGCGTCCACCTTTTACATTAAAACTAAAACGCCCTTTTTGATATCCTCGAATTTTAGCTTCATTTGTTTGCGCAAACACATCACGTATATCATCAAACACACCAGTATATGTTGCTGGATTAGAGCGTGGCGTTCTACCTATCGGTGATTGATCAATATCAATAATTTTATCAAGTTGATCAATACCTTCAATCTTATCGTACAATCCTGGCTTTACTTTAGATTTATTAATTTTTTGAGCTAATGATTTGTATAATACTTCATTTACTAATGAGCTTTTACCAGAACCTGATACACCTGTAACAACCGTCATGATTGATAGTGGTATGTCCACATCAACCCCTTTAAGATTGTTGCTTCTAGCTCCACGTATAGAAATTTTACGATCTGAAGCCGGTCTGCGATATTCAGGTACTTCAATACGTTTCTTACCACTCAAGTATTGTCCTGTTAATGATTTTTTATCTTTCATTACCTTTTGAGGAGTACCACTAGACACAATCTGCCCTCCATGTTCACCAGCACCAGGACCTATATCCACTAAGTAATCAGCCGCACGCATTGTATCATCATCGTGTTCAACTACAATTAAAGTATTTCCTAAATCTCTCATTTCTTTAAGTGTATTAATTAATCGATCATTATCTCTTTGATGCAGTCCAATTGATGGCTCATCTAATACATATAAGACACCAGTCAAACGCGACCCAATTTGCGTTGCCAATCGAATACGTTGTGCTTCACCACCTGAAAGTGTACCTGAAGCTCTGTTTAGCGTTAAATATTCAAGTCCCACATTATTTAAAAAAGTGAGTCGGGAAATAATTTCTTTCAATATTTGATTTGCAATCGCTTGATCTTGTTCTGACAAATCAATGTTTTTATAATAGTTCAGCGCTTGACTGATTGAGTATTCGACTACTTCACCAATATTTAAACCACCTACATAAACAGATAAAGCTTCACGACTCAATCGCTTTCCATGACAAGTTTCACAAGGTAGTTCGGTCATATATTTACTCATCATTTCACGTGTATATTCTGAAGGAGATTCATGGAATCGTCTACTTATATTAGGAACTACACCCTCGAAAACCATTGTTCGCTTTCTAGTACCGCCTTGACGTTGTGTAAATGTAAATTCAATTTCTTTGTCACCCGAACCATACAATAATATATCACGTTGACGTTCTGTTAACTTTTTAAAAGGTTTATCCATATTGATTTTATAAACTTCACAAACACGTTTTAACAATGTTGGATAAAAATCAGAACTCGTCGGTATCCAAGGTTCTATTGCACCTTCGTTTAGCGTCTTATCTTTGTCGGGAACAACCAAGTCTACATCGACTGTTAACTTTTGGCCTAAGCCATCACATGTCGGACAAGCACCAAAAGGACTGTTAAAGCTAAACATTCTTGGTTCTAACTCTCCGATTGAAAATCCACATATAGGACAAGCATGGCTTTCTGAAAACTTAAGGTCTTCCCCGTCAATGACATCAACTGTTAATTGTCCTTCTGAAAGCTCTAACGCAGTTTCTATAGAGTCAGCTAGTCGTGTTTCAATTCCATCTTTAACAACTAATCGGTCTACAACAACTTCTATTGTATGATTCTTGTTCTTATCTAAAGTAGGTACATCATTTACATCAACAATTTCGCCATCGATTCTTAAACGTACATAACCTTTTTTACCAATATCTTCGATTAGCTTTTCATGACTACCTTTACGATGAGCGATGACAGGTGCTAATAATTGAATCTTTGTACGTGCCTCTAATTCCATAATGCGGTCAACCATTTGTTGTACTGTTTGCGATTCAATTTCTATATTGTGATTTGGACAGTAAGGTTTACCAACACGTGCATATAACAAACGTATATAATCATATATTTCTGTTACTGTTGCTACAGTTGATCTTGGATTTTTACTTGTTGTTTTTTGATCTATTGAAATTGCTGGCGATAATCCTTCAATTGTATCAACATCTGGTTTGTCCATTTGGCCTAAAAATTGACGCGCATAGGCACTTAATGATTCAACATAACGTCGTTGTCCTTCAGCATATATAGTATCGAATGCTAATGACGATTTACCTGACCCAGATAAACCTGTCATAACAATTAATTTATTTTTAGGTAGTTCGATATCAATATCTTTCAAGTTATGCGCACGAGCACCTTTTACTACTATGGATGGTTCTTTCATTTACTTGTCACCCTTCTGCTTTTAATTCAAATAACATATCTCTTAATTCTGTAGCTTTCTCGAAATCTAAATCTTTCGCTGCTTGTTTCATTTCTTTTTCTATATTGTCGATTGTCTTTTGACGTTCTTTTTTCGTCATCTTCTTAGGTATCACAGTTTGTGCTTTGTCATTATTTTCGTCATTTTCAACAGTAGCACTAATTAAATCATGTATTTTTTTATTAATTGTTTTAGGTGTAATACCATGTTTTTCATTATGTTTCATCTGTATTTCTCGACGACGTTGTGTCTCATCAATTGCATACTTCATCGAATCAGTCATTTTATCGGCATACATAATGACTTCACCTTTATCGTTACGCGCAGCTCTACCTATTGTTTGAATTAATGAGCGGTTAGAACGTAAAAACCCTTCTTTATCTGCATCTAATATGACAACTAGAGAAACTTCTGGTATATCAATACCCTCTCTTAATAAATTAATACCTACGATAACATCATATGTACCCATTCGTAAGTCTCTAATTATTTCGATTCGTTCTAATGTCTTGATTTCTGAATGCAGATAATTAACTTTAATACCCGCTTCTTTCATGTATGTGGTTAAATCTTCACTCATCTTTTTAGTGAGCGTTGTAACAAGTACGCGTTCATTACGCTCAACTCTTGTTTGAATTTCACTTAATAAATCGTCAATTTGATTTTCAGTAGGTCTAACCTCAATCTTAGGATCCAGTAAACCAGTAGGACGAATAATTTGTTCAACCATCTTATCCGTATGTTCAATTTCGTATGGTCCAGGCGTTGCAGATACATACACAAGTTGTTTTGTCTTTTCTTCAAATTCTTCAAATTTAAGTGGACGGTTATCTAATGCACTCGGTAATCTAAACCCATGATCCACCAAAACTTGTTTACGCGCTCTGTCTCCGTTATACATGCCTCGAACTTGCGGTAATGTCACATGTGATTCATCAATCATTACTAACCAATCATCGCCAAAGTAATCCAATAAAGTATATGGTGTCGAACCCAGTGGTCGCAAAGTTAAATGTACGGAATAGTTTTCAATTCCTGAACAGAATCCCATCTCTCGCATCATTTCTAAATCATAGTTGGTACGCTGTTCTAACCTTTGCGCTTCTAGTAATTTATTCTCATCTCGTAATTCTTTCAATCGTTCTTCCAATTCTTTTTCAATACGTTCAATCGCAACTTTCAACTTTTCTTCACGTGTTACGAAGTGAGAAGCTGGGAATATCGCAAAATGTTCTCTTTCTTTCAACACTTCACCTGTTAGGTAGTTAACTTCTCGGATACGGTCAATCTCATCGCCGAAAAACTCAACCCTTATACAAAGTTCTTCTTTAGAGGCTGGGAATATTTCCACTACATCACCACGCACTCGAAACGTTCCTCGTTGGAAATCGATGTCATTTCGTGTATATTGCACATCTACAAGTTTTCTAAGTAATTCACTTCTATCCATTTCCATACCAACTCGAACACTTACTACTAAATCTTTATATTCTTCAGGATTACCTAAACCATATATACAACTTACACTAGCAATAATAATTACATCATCGCGTTCAAATAATGCACTTGTAGCAGAATGTCGTAGTTGATCAATTTCATCATTGATTGAGGCATCTTTTTCAATAAAAGTGTCAGTAGACGGTACGTATGCCTCTGGTTGATAATAATCATAGTAACTTACAAAGTATTCCACCCTGTTTTCAGGAAAAAATTCTTTAAACTCACTATATAATTGTCCTGCTAATGTTTTGTTATGCGCGATAATTAACGTTGGTTTCCCAACTTCTTTAATAACATTACTCATCGTAAATGTTTTCCCTGTGCCAGTAGCACCTAATAAAGTTTGATGTCTTTTCCCCGCTTTAATACCTTCCACGATTTCTTTAATTGCTTGCGGTTGGTCACCTTGAGGCTCAAAATCAGAATGTATTTTAAAAGGATAATGTTCAACCATTGTCACATATGCCTCCTCTTTCAACGTATTATTTATATTTCCGCTCAACTCTTTGCTTTCTCATTACATATTTTAGCAAAGTAGTCACACAAAAAGCAAACGTTTGTTCGTAAAAATGTCGAACAAAGAAAAACAAACATAGTTGTGCTAACTATGCTTGCCTTAAATCAAATCGTTTATCTTGTTATTTTTAGTATGTAAATACACATTATATTAATCATCATTTTGTTTCAACAAATTTGTTTGAAACATTATTTTAAAGTTAATCTTAGCGATCTTCATCTTGATGTTTATGAAATTCGAGTTGATCTATAATTAAATAACCAGCTAATAATGACACTACATCAATAAAAATAATCCACTCGTTATGGAAATACTCTTTATAGATTGAGGCACCAATTAAAATTAATGTCAGAATAGTACCGACCCATTTACTTCTTGTTATTACACTAAATAATACTACCAAGACACATGGAAAGAATGCTGCGCTAAAATACCATATCATTCATTTTCCTCTTTTCTTTTATTTAAAATGTTCATGGTTGTTTCTCTTAATTCTGTTCTAGGTATAAAGTTTTCAGTCAACATTTCTGGAATGATATTATTAATAAAATCTTGTACAGATGCTAAATGGTCAAATTGAATAATTGTTTCTAGACTCATTTCATAAATTTCGAAAAATAATTCTTCGGGATTACGTTTTTGTATTTCTCCAAATGTTTCATAAAGCAAATCAATTTTATCAGCAACTGAAAGTATTTGGCCTTCTAATGAATCATCTTTACCTTCTTGCAGTCGTTGCTTATAAACATCTCTATATTGTAATGGAATTTCTTCTTCAATAAAGGTCTCTACCATTTCTTCTTCAACTTGCGAAAATAATTTTTTTAATTCACTACTCGCATATTTAACAGGTGTTTTTATATCACCAGTAAACACTTCGGCGAAATCATGATTTAATGCTTTTTCATATAAGCTTTTCCAATTAATCTTTCGTCCATGATATTCTTCAACTGTTGCTAGATATTGAGCAATTTTAGTTACTTTAAAGGAGTGTGCTGCAACATTGTGTTCAAAATATTTAAATTTTCCAGGTAATCTTATAAGTCTTTCCATATCTGATAATCTTTTAAAATATTGATGTACACCCATTTCAATTACCTCCTCCATTAATTAATCATAAATTATACTTTCTTTTTACATATCAATCAATTAAATATCATTTAAATATCTTCTTTATATAACTCTGATTAAATGATACCAAAAAATCCTCTCAACCTGTTACTTAAACAGGCTAAGAGGATAGTCTTGTCTTGATATATTACTTAGTGGATGTAATTATATTTTCCTGGATTTAAAATTGTTCTTGAAGATTTAACATTAAATCCAGCATAGTTCATTTCAGAAACAGTAATTGTTCCATTAGGGTTTACAGATTCAACAACACCAACATGTCCATATGGGCCAGCAGCTGTTTGGAAAATAGCGCCAACTTCTGGTGTTTTATCTACTTTAAATCCTGCAACTTTTGCTGCGTAATTCCAGTTATTTGCATTGCCCCATAAACTTCCTATACTTCTACCTAATTGTGCACGACGATCGAAAGCATAATATGTGCAGTTTCCATAAGCATATAAGTTCCCTCTGTTAGCAACTGATTTATTGTAGTTATGTGCAACAGGTACAGTTGGTACTGATTTTTGTACTTGAGCAGGTTTGTATGCTACATTAACTGTCTTAGCTACTGCTTGCTTAGGTGCTTGCTTAACTACTACTTTTTTAGACGCTTGTTGTACAGGTTGTTTTACTACCTTTTTAGCTTGGCTTGCTTTTCTTACTGGTGTTTTAACCGCTTTAGTTTGTTTCACTTTATTTTGAGGCACAAGTGAAATCACGTCACCAGGAAAAATTAAAGGTGTTACACCAGGATTGTATGAATATAATTGATTCAACGTTAAGTGATGCTCTAATGCAATCTTATATAATGAATCGCCAGCAACTACTGTATAAGTTGTCGGTGATTGCGTTTGTGCTTGAACATTTGATACATAATTATGTTGAACAGGTGTTTTTACTTGTGTGCCATGTTGTTGTGCATGTGCTGCATTATTTAAAGCTAAAAAAGCTAACACTGACGAAACCGTCACTGTAAGAGTTTTTTTCATCTTGCTGTCATTCCTTTGCTGTTAGTATTTTAAGTATGCAAATACTATAGCACAATACATTTTGTCAAAAGCTATTGTTATAACGATGTAATCAAATGGTTAACAATATAAAAAGAATACAACCTTTTATCATAGTGTAAAATGTATTCATACCATGTAATTGAGAACGTTTTCAACGATTAATTCAATACCTTGAAAATCGCCATAGGTAATATTACTAAATGCACACTGCATATGTTGTTTTAACAAATACAACTTTCAAAAAATATATTCTAACTCTATCTACCGAATTGTACTTAAATATTCATAAACAAATCATATTCCAAAATCTAATTTACAATTTATTTAGCTACCTTTAAAAAAACCAAAAAGCCTGAGACATAAATCAATGTTCAATGCTCTACAAAGTTATATTGGCAGTAGTTGACTGAACGAAAATACGCTTGTAACAAGCTTTTTTCAATTCTAGTCAACCTTGCCGGGGTGGGACGACGAAATAAATTTTTCGAAAATATCATTTCTGTCCCACTCCCTTAAAAAATATATTAATCGTGCGACATTGTCTGTCTTAAATATGATTCGATAAATGGTCCAATGTCTCCATCCATCACTGCATCAACCTTACCTGTCTCTTCGTTCGTACGATGATCTTTCACCATTGAGTATGGATGGAAAACATATGATCTAATTTGGCTTCCCCAGCCAATTTCTTTTTGTTCGCCACGAATTTCAGCCATTTCACGTGCCTGCTCTTCCAATTTTAATTGATATAATTTAGACTTTAACATTTTCATAGCTGCTTCACGGTTTTTAATTTGAGAACGTTCATTTTGGTTATTAACAACTATACCTGAGGGGTGGTGGGTAATTCGTATTGCTGATTCAGTTTTGTTAATATGCTGACCACCTGCACCAGAAGCTCTAAATGTATCAACTGTAATATCATCCGGATTGATTTCAATCTCTATTTCATCATTATTAAAATCTGGAATCACGTCACATGATGCAAATGATGTATGACGACGTCCTGATGAATCAAATGGAGAAATTCGTACTAGTCGGTGTACACCTTTTTCAGCTTTTAAATAACCATAAGCATTATGCCCTTTGATGAGCAATGTTACACTTTTAATCCCTGCTTCATCCCCAGGTAGATAATCAACAGTTTCAACTTTAAAGCCTTTCTTCTCACAATAACGTTGATACATTCTAAATAGCATATTAGCCCAATCTTGAGACTCCGTGCCACCTGCACCAGGATGTAACTCTAGAATTGCGTTATTGGCATCGTGAGGCCCATCTAATAATAATTGCAATTCGTATTCATCCACTTTAGCCTTAAAATTAATGACCTCTTGCTCTAAGTCTTCTTTCATTTCTTCATCAAATTCTTCTTGTAATAAATCCCAAGTAGCATCCATGTCATCTACTTCTGCTTGTAGTGTTTTATAACCATTAACTATTGCTTTTAACGCATTATTTTTATCTATAATATCTTGCGCTTTCGTTTGGTTATCCCAAAAATTAGGTTCTGCCATCATTTCTTCATATTCTTGAATATTAGTTTCTTTGTTCTCTAAGTCAAAGAGACCCCCTAATTTGTGTTAAATCTTGATTATACTTATCTATATTTCGTTTGATTTCTGATAATTCCATAGCATTCGCTCCTATTTATATTTCAATTCAAGTCATTGATTTGCATCTTTTATAATGCTAAATTTTAACATAATTTTGTTAAATAACAATGTTAAGAAATATAAGCACACTGACAATTAGTTTATGCATTTATTGTTAAAAATCAGTACATTTATCATCGACATATGCCTAAACCGATTTTTTAAAACTAAGTACATAACAACGTTTAACAACTTCTTCACATTTTTTAAAGTATTTAACGCTTGTAAAATAAAAAGACTCCTCCCATAACACAAACTATAGGTGTTTAATTGGAAGGAGTTATTTTATATCATTTATTTTCCATGGCAATTTTTGAATTTTTTACCACTACCACATGGACAATCATCGTTACGACCAACTTGATCGCCTTTAACGATTGGTTTCGGTTTCACTTTTTCTTTACCATCTTCAGCTGAAACGAGCTTCGCTTCACCAAACTCTGTTGTTTTTTCACGTTCAATATTATCTTCAACTTGTACTACAGATTTTAAAATGAATTTACAAGTATCTTCTTCAATATTTTGCATCATGATATCAAATAATTCATGACCTTCATTTTGATAGTCACGTAATGGATTTTGCTGTGCATAAGAACGTAAGTGAATACCTTGACGTAATTGATCCATTGTGTCGATATGATCAGTCCAATGGCTATCAATAGAACGAAGTAAAATCATACGCTCAAACTCATTCATTTGTTCTTCTAAGATATCTTTTTGACTTTGATATGCTGCTTCAATCTTAGCCCAAACGACTTCGAAAATATCTTCAGCATCTTTACCTTTGATATCATCCTCTGTAATGTCACCTTCTTGTAAGAAGATGTCATTAATGTAGTCGATGAATGGTTGATATTCAGGCTCGTCATCTGCTGTATTAATATAGTAATTGATACTACGTTGTAACGTTGAACGTAGCATTGCATCTACAACTTGAGAGCTGTCTTCTTCATCAATAATACTATTTCTTTCGTTATAGATAATTTCACGTTGTTTACGTAATACTTCATCGTATTCTAAGATACGTTTACGCGCGTCGAAGTTATTACCTTCTACACGTTTTTGTGCTGATTCTACAGCTCTTGATACCATTTTTGATTCAATTGGTGTAGAGTCATCTAAACCTAGTCGGCTCATCATTTTCTGTAAACGTTCAGAACCAAAACGAATCATTAATTCATCTTGTAATGATAAATAGAAGCGACTATCCCCTTTATCACCTTGACGTCCAGAACGACCACGTAACTGGTCATCAATACGACGAGATTCATGTCGTTCTGTACCTATTACTGCTAAACCGCCTAATTCCTCTACGCCTTCACCTAATTTGATATCTGTACCACGACCAGCCATGTTAGTGGCAATAGTAACGGCACCTTTTTGTCCAGCGCCTGCAACAATTTCAGCTTCACGTTCATGATTTTTCGCATTTAACACATCATGACGGATACCACGTTTTTTAAGTAAATTTGAAATATATTCAGAAGTCTCAACTGCAACAGTACCTAATAGCACTGGTTGCCCTGCCTTGTGTTTTTCAACAACATCTTCTACTACTGCATCAAATTTACCTTTTTGGCTAATGTAAATTAAATCAGACTTATCGTTACGTTGCACAGGTTTATTTGTCGGAATTTGAGTTACTGTCATGTTATAAATATTTCTAAATTCTTCTTCTTCAGTTTTAGCTGTACCTGTCATACCCGCAAGTTTATTGTACATTCTGAAATAGTTTTGGAATGTAATAGACGCCATAGTTTTAGATTCATTTTGAATTTGAACGCCTTCCTTCGCTTCAATAGCTTGGTGTAAACCTTCTGAGAAACGACGGCCTGGCATTGTACGTCCTGTAAATTGATCGACAATTAGTACTTCGCCATCAACAACCATATAGTCTACGTCACGTTGTAATGTAACGTGCGCACGTAAAGCTGTGTTGATATGACTAATAACATCAACATTTTGTACATCATATAAGTTTTCAACTTTGAACATACGTTCAGCTTTATCCGCACCTTGTTCTGTTAAATGTACGGCTTTCGTTTTTTCATCGTATTTATAATCTTCGTCCTGTTTTAACATTTTCGCAAAAACATTTGCTTGTGTATAAAGCGACGTTGACTTTTCAGCTTCACCAGAAATAATTAATGGCGTACGTGCCTCGTCGATTAAAATTGAGTCAACCTCATCAATGATTGCAAAATGTAATGGACGCATTACTCTATCTTCAGAATAATTCACCATGTTATCTCGTAAGTAATCAAAACCTAGCTCATTATTAGTACTGTAAGTAATGTCTTGTGCGTATGCTTCACGTTTTTCTTCTGTCGTCTTACTGTTTAAGTTTAATCCGACAGTCAAACCTAAGAAGTTATATAACTCAGCCATTTCTTCACTTTGAACACTTGATAAGTATTCATTGACTGTAATAACGTGAACACCTCTACCAGCTAATGCATTTAAGTATGTTGGCATTGTCGCTGTTAATGTTTTACCTTCACCTGTTCTCATCTCAGCGATATCACCTTTATGAATTGCAATACCACCCATAATTTGAACTTTATATGGGGTCATATTGAATACACGTTTAGAGCCTTCTCTAACAAGTGCATATGCTTCTGGTAAAATTTTATCTAAATAATCATTTTGCTTTTTGACATTATCAATGTCAGCTAATTCTGTTTGGAATTGTTTCGTTTTATTACGAATTTCTTCATCAGTTAAAATTGCCGTTTTTTCTTCTAAAGCGATTACTTTATCAGCAAGTTTACCTAACTGTTTAATTTCTTTATTATTGCCATCAAGAATTTTTAATAAAAATCCCATTTCGTTCGCTCCTTTAGCTAAAAAACTGTTTGGCCTACAACAATATATCTTATCATTTATAGTTAGAAAATTATACTTATTTACTCATTTGTAGAATCAATATAAATATATTTATGACATACTTCATTCACATTCTGTTGTCAACAAGTTTATCACTAATAAATATATTCTCAATACGCAATTATACTTCCTAATAAATTATATTATAAATATTTTACGATTTTCGACTCGGACTATACAATAGACTGACATACTATTATTAACTTAACATTCAAATATATACATCCATTAACATTAGCATAGTCACTATGTTTCATTCAACAAATTACATTATCGAACTATGAAATAGTCATAATTTGCTTTTGGAGTATAAAAAAGCACTTGTGCAAAAACACAAGTGCTTTAAACTTAATTTATTGTTCACTAGTTTGAATCAAGCCATATTTACCGTCTTTACGGCGGTAAACGATACTTGTTCCATCAGTTTCTCTGTCTGTGAATACAAAGAAGTCATGACCTAATAGATTCATTTGTAATACCGCTTCTTCTGAATCCATTGGTTTTAAGCTGAATTCTTTTGAACGAATAATTTCTATCTCGTTATCATCGTAAGCGTCATTATCAACTTGTGTTTCTTGCATTTCTTGTAATTCGGCAACAAACACTTCTTGATCTCCTCGATCACGGCTCTTACGATTAATACGTGTTTTATATTTTCGAACTTGTCTTTCAAGTTTATTATTAATTAAATCAATACCTGCGTATAAATCATCGTTTCGCTCTTCAGCTCTTAACGTAACATTTTTCAATGGAATTGTTACTTCAATTTTAGTAGCTGAATTTGAATAAGTTTTAACTTTAACATGTGCCACTGCATTTGGTACGTCATTAAAATAACGTTCCAACTTACCAATTTTTTCCTCAATATAGTTGCGAATAGCATCTGTGATAGTGAGGTTATCTCCATGAATTTCAAATCTAATCATAGTAATCTCTCCTTAAACCTCTTTATTGGTAACTCTTTATTATATTTTAACATTTTTACGCTATCGTGCAAACGCAAACACTTTGAATTTTCTGATATTTTTAGCGTATAATTTACACCCTGCACGATGAATTGTTAATCCAGTTGTATAAATATCGTCAACGAGTAATATTTCCTTGCCATTTAAATCTAATTCCGTATCAATAATAAATGGATTTTCATCTGCCAGACGCTCTTTCTTAGTTAAATGAGACTGTTTTGGTCTATTTGACATCTTTAAAATCTTATCAAAGCGAATCCCTTTAGCTTTTAGTACTGCTTCTACCGGGTTAAATGTTCTAGATAAATCATGTGCCGGCGAAGAAGGAATTGGCACAATATAGTCATAAGATGTTTGTGGTATTTCAATCAAATGTGCCAATAATTCACATAAATAATAGTCTTTCAAAAATTTATACTGATGTATCATCTCTTTCATTAAACCGTCATATTGAAATTGACAATATAATTGTTCCATTAAATTAAAGTGTGCCGATAGAAACTTGCAGTCTAAACAATACGCTTCATCTTGATTTAAGTGTTTTAAGCACCTTGAACATCGCCTTGCTTTAATATCAAGTTTAATATTGTCCCAATTCTCTTTGCATCTGTCACATAATCTATTAGGTTTCTTGAACAAATTATAAATGGTTATATTTTCATATAACTTAGCACCACAACTCAAACAATTATTCATCAATCCAACCTCTTTTTAATGCTAATTTGTTCATCTTTTGAATCTCTTTTTTAGCTTGAATCATATTCATACTTACTCCTTCATGAAAAAACAATACTTTTCCAGTAGGACATTCTAATTTTCGTCCAACACGTCCAGCAATTTGTATTAAAGCCTCTTGAGTATATTGATGTGCATCGATAACAACAACATCCAAATTTGCCATTGTAAATCCACGTTCTAATATTGTCGTAGTAAAAATGACATCGAAATGTCCATTCCTTAATTGTTCAACTTTTTCAAAGCGAAAAACATCCTCGCTATGGACGTATGTTAATTTAGTAATTTTCTGCTTATAAACCGAAAATGTTTTAATCATTGTTTCTATATTGTTAAAAAACACCAGTGTATAACGTTGATTATTAATTTGATCTTGTAAAATTCGGTATAACATTTTCTGAATCTTATTATTATTAAGTTTGAAATAACGATATTTAGGAACTGGAAGTGATTTTTTATGAAAGCGAGCTGGCAATTTAATTATATTTTCGTGGGGAATCTCTGACAGAAGTTGTTTCGGTGGTGTTGCTGTCATATAAATCGTTGCATGTTCAACTTTAGAAGATGACTTCAATGCTTGTTGTAAACTTTTATCCATTGATAAAGGAAAGGCATCGACTTCATCAATAAAAATAGTATCAAAGTGCTGTTTGAATCGGTAAAGTTGATGTACTGTGCATACAACAAAATGCCCTTCAAATTGTTGACTTGATTGCTGGTGTAGTATGTCTATATCTTCATTAAGAAATGCGTCTTTAATACGTTTACTAATTTCTACAACAACATCTACACGCGGTGACACAATAGCTATATTATCTCCCTGTCGTCTTGCATATTGAATGCCTTGAAACATCATTTCTGTCTTACCTGCACCTGTTACGGCATATAACAAAATCGTTTGTCTCATTCTAATGGCTCGAACAATATGTTCTGAGGCATAAGACTGCTGTTCCGACATTTCAAATGAGAGATGATAATATGCTTGTGATGAACTTTGCGAACTCTCTGTTATTTTATATCTTGTTACATTATCCATTCGACCCAGTGATATACAATTTCTGCAATATACAATTTTCTTGGAATGTACTGAGGAAGCATACTGATAAAAATGCTTTGGATTTGTACTTTCACATTGAACACAATAAAAGTTTGAATTTTGTTTGATGACACCTGTTACTTCTTTTTTTATTTTTTCATTAGTAAGTGAAGTATGAGGATGAATTAATTTCCCGTAATGTTTAATGCTTAAAACCTCATTTCAACGTAAAAAAGAGCCTAATATTATAATGATTTTCTTATATCTTTAGCATTTTGACTTTCAAATGATGAACATTTAAAGCCATGTATACGAGAGATAATTTCCAATTACAATATAGACTCTTTTATTAAAATTTTATAATTATGTTAATCTTATTTTTCTGCCAACATAGCCTAAACCTAATCCACCAGAACCTAAATGTGCTGCAACAACTGGACCAAACTCAGAGTATGCTACTTGATAACCTGAAGGACAATCTTCTTGTAACTTTTTGTATAACGCTTGACCATCTTCAAAATGATCTCCATTTATGACAAATAAAGTTACTTCTTCAAAGTCTTTTACAATATCTAATACTTTCTTTTCTAATGTTTGAATGGCACGCTTTTTAGTACGAACTTTTTCTTCTGGTATAATCTTGCCATCTTCAAACTTAAGAACTGGCTTCATTTTCAATAATGTTCCAACCCATGCTTGAGCACCAGTAATTCGACCACTTTTTTGTAAATTCTTTAAGTCATCAACAATTAAATATGCACCTGTGTGCTCACGCATATTAGTTAAATCATCAATAATTTGCTGTGGTTCGTATCCTTCTTCAACCATTTCAATAGCACGTAATACATAACATCCTTCAATCATTGCTGCAAGCTTACTATCAAATGCATGTACATTAACACCTTCAACCATTTCCCCTGCTTGATAACTAGATTGATAACTTCCACTAATCCCACTGGATAAGCAAATGACAATGATATCTGTGTAACCCTGATCTCTTAGCATTTCATATTTAGTAATCCATTCGCCAATTGCTGGTTGGCTTGTTGTCGGAATCGTTTGAGACGATGCCATTTTATTATAAAATTCTTCAATTGCTATTTCATTACTTTCTGTAAAGTTCTTTCCATCATCAAAAGTCACACTTAATGGCGCTATTTGAATATTATATTTATCGATTAAGTCCTGCGACAGATAACTTGTAGAATCGGTCATCACAGCAATTTTCATAGTCGTCCTCCTAAAATATACTCATAGCAATGATACAATATTTCAGTTAAAAAGAAAATGGCAATCAAACGATTTATAGTCATGTCATTTTCAGTGTATAATGAAGATTAAATAATCTTAAGCTTATGAATTAAGGAGTTATTATGACACAAAATATCATTACTGTTAAAAAAGAACACATTATTGAAAATGTGATTAGTAAATCAAGATTCATTGCTCATATCAAACCTGTTCAAAATGAAGATGAAGCTAAAGCATTTATTGCTGCAATAAAAAAAGAACATAAAGATGCCACTCATAATTGTTCTGCATATACTATTGGACCTGAAATGAATATTCAAAAAGCGAATGATGATGGTGAACCGACAGGAACTGCCAGTGTCCCAATGTTAGACATATTAAAAAAGCTCGATGTTCATAATGCGTGTGTCGTAGTAACAAGATATTTTGGTGGTATTAAATTAGGTGGTGGCGGTTTAATTCGCGCCTATAGCGGTGCTGTTAGAGACGTCATTTATGATATCGGGCGTGTCGAACTACGAGAAGCAGTACCATGTATAGTAACACTGAATTATGATCAAACTGGTAAATTTGAATATGAATTAGCTTCAACTCATTTTATGTTAAGAAACCAAACTTACACTGATAAGGTAAGCTACTATATCGATGTCGTTAAAAGTGACTATGAAGCGTTTATTAACTTTTTAAATCAAATGACTGCTGGAAATTTCGATTTGACTGAAGAAACTCCAAAGCAGTTGCCTTTCGATATACCAACTGAATAAAAATAAAAAGCACTATCATTAGACGGTAAATATCAATTGCGTATAATTAAACGGCAATTGAAGTACACGTTTATGGCAGTGCTTTTTTATATTTGAAATTTAATACAAAAAAATTGTAAAGAGTAAAGCCATATAATACAAATTATCCCATACAGCTATGCTTTCATTCCCTATTCCTCTTTATGAGATGACTTACGACTAATTAAATTTAATATTGGTCGGTAGTTGTTATCTATTAATCCTGTAAATTCAACAATTAATTCAATACTAAATATGATTAATACAAACATTAATACAACACCTAATGGTGGCGATACATACAAAATAATGCTCGAAAGACTAAATAAAATAGAGATTGAATAGATTAATAATACTGTTTGTCTATGTGTGTAGCCTAAAGCTAATAGTTTATGATGCAAATGCGATTTATCAGCTTGCATTATATGCTGCCCTTTTTTCACACGTCGAATCATTGCGAACAAAGTATCAATGAATGGAACTGCTAAGATAACAATTGGGAAGAACAATGCAATAATTGTAATATTTTTGAATCCGAGTAAAGAAAGGAATCCGATGATAAATCCAATCATTAAAGCCCCACTATCACCTAAAAATATTTTGGCAGGATGGAAATTGTAAAATAAAAACCCAATTAAAGAGCCTAATAAAACACAACAAATCATCGTTATGAAAATATTAGCTTGTAAAATTGCAATGAATCCTATTGTAATGAGTCCGATTGCAGAAACACCCGACGCCAAACCATCGAGTCCATCAATTAAGTTAATTGCATTTGTAATAGCAACAATCCAAATCACAGTAATTGGAATACTAAGAAATCCAAAATGAATCGTTGTACCCATTGGCAACGAAATAAAATCAATAGTCACACCATAAAAAGCAACTACTAAGGCAGCGGCAATTTGACCAGCCAATTTTATATACGGTTTCAAATCGTAGATATCATCTACAAGCCCAAGTACGTACATAATAATCGCACCAATAATAAGTGGTTTGATTTCTGTTTCAATAGGATGACCAATCCAAATACCTATTAAAAATGAAAAGAGAATCACTGTACCACCCATAACTGAAATAGGTTTAGTGTGTACTTTTCTAAAATTTGGTTTATCAACTAAATTTAATCTTTTCGATATTGCAATAACAATTGGTGTTATCGTCAAACTGACAATCATTGTTACTGCAACTAGTAATAATGTAACCATTTATTCACCTTCATCGATATTAATTGTTTTTAACGTTATATTTATTTAATATTGTCTTTATAGAATGATATATCTATTTTCTACGTATATCTTATAGCTTTATTATAAATTAATTCGCTCAATCAATGATATCATATTTACAACTATACGATTCATTTCTTATATATCGCCTATTATTCATTTTTTCATCATATCATTTAAGGCAACATTTTAACATCAAAGTCTATATCATACATTAATTTTATATGTAAACTAATGACAAATTGTAAGTTTTCACTTACAATAGCTAGTGGTCAATTAAAGGAGTCGATTCAGACATGTTCGAAGCATTTATATACAATATATCTGTTATAGTCGCTGGAATCTATTTATTCCATCGCTTACAGTATTCAGAAAACAAACGTATGGTTTTTTCTAAGGCTTATGTCACTGTTTTAATGACAATCGTATCATTATTATTATCTGTCTACCCTATCCCTTATCGTGAAGATTATTTAATTCACTTAACATTCGTTCCTTTATTGTTTTTAGGTAGATTTACAAATATGGTCTATACATTATCTGCCACAGTAATTGTAGCAATTGTTGAAATTGTAGTATTTAACAACTCGATTATGTACGGTGTTACGTTGATTGTTATTGCTGCAGTAACAAGTGCTATTGGACCATTTTTAAAACAAAATGATGTGCTATCATTATTAATACTTAATGTTGTTACAATAATCATTTTATTTGGTGTCGCGTTAGTGAGTCCTATTTACACACTATCGGAAGTTATCATTTTAATACCAATTTCATTAATTATCACTTTAGCTTCAGCGATAACATTTGTCGATATTTGGCATTTCTTCTCACTCGTAAATCGTTATGAAAACGAAGATAAATATGATTACTTAACAGGCTTAGGTAATGTAAAAGAATTTGATAGACATTTAAATGAAATTTCACGAAAAGCTGAAAAAGAACATCAAAGTATCGCATTATTATTAATCGATATCGATGGCTTTAAAGATGTCAATGATACCTACTCACACAAATCAGGTGATGCTGTATTAAAACAAATGTCTCAATTACTTAAAAACTATGTGCCGAATCAATTTAAAATTTTTAGAAATGGTGGCGAAGAGTTCTCAGTTGTCATTCACAATTATTCACTTGATCAAAGTGTTAAATTGGCTGAAAATATTCGTTCGGGTGTTGAAAAATCATCATTCCATTTACCAAACAAAGAAGTTATTAAATTGTCAGTGTCTATCGGTGTTGGTTATTTAACAGATGACGATCCAAAATCACAGCGTAAAGTGTTTAAAGATGCAGACGATATGGTGCATGTAGCCAAAAATCAAGGGCGAAACAAAGTAATGTTTAACCCTATTATCAATTTATAACAACGACAAAACTGTTAATCCTTTGCTATTATTAAATCATAGTATAATAGCAAAGATTAACAGTTTTTCTTATTTAAATTTGAACCATACAAGTTCATCATACTAACACAAAGTCTCACTATTGAAAGTTGTAACAACAAGTTGTAAACTTCAATTGTTCAAATAAATAACACATATCATTGGAGGTGAATTGATATGCCAGATTCAATCACAATTATAGATGAAAACAAAGTGATTGATGTTGTATTAATTGCAGGTAGAATTTTACTTGAATCAGGTGCTGAAACATATCGAGTTGAAGATACAATGAACCGTATCGCACATAGTTATGGTCTTCATAATACATATAGTTTTGTCAGTTCAACTGCAATTATTTTTTCATTAAACGATCGAACAAGTACAAGATTAATTCGTGTACAAGAGCGTACAACAGATTTAGAGAAAATCGCTTTAACGAATAGTCTTTCACGTAAAATATCAAATAAAGAACTCACAATTGATGAAGCTAAATCTGAATTTATTCATTTACAGCATGCATCATTACAATATTCTTTTTTAACGAATTTCTTTGCAGCTGCCATTGCATGTGGCTTCTTCCTATTTATGTTTGGTGGTGTCGCATCAGATTGTTGGATTGCAGTCATTGCTGGCGGATCCGCATTTTTAACATTCAGCTTTGTGCAACGCTATATACAAATTAAATTTTTCTCAGAGTTTGTTGCAGCCGCTGTGGTCATATCCATTGCAGCCACATGTACTAAATTAGGCATTGCAACCAATCAAGATATCATTACTATAGCCAGTGTCATGCCACTTGTCCCTGGTATATTAATTACCAATGCCATTCGAGATTTATTAGCGGGTGAATTACTTGCAGGTATGTCTCGCGGTGTTGAAGCTGCATTAACAGCATTCGCAATCGGTGCTGGTGTCGCAATCGTTTTATTAATCATTTAAGGAAGGACTGTTAAAGCATGCTATTTTATTTATTTCATTTTACAATCAGCTTTATATCAACAGTACTTTTCTCTATCATTTTCAATGCACCCAAACGCCTCTTAGTAGCATGTGGATTTGTGGGTGCCATTGCATGGACGATTTACCAATTAACGGTAGATTTAGAGTTTGGAAAAGTTGGCGCTTCATTTTTGGGAAGCTTAATTTTAGGCTTAATGAGTCATACTATGAGTCGCAGATATAAACGACCGGTAATTATATTCATAGTGCCAGGCATTATACCATTAGTACCTGGTGGTGCAGCTTATCAAGCGACTCGTTTTTTAGTATCGAATGATTATACAAGTGCTGTAAATACATTTTTAGAAGTTACACTGATTTCAGGTGCGATTGCTTTCGGTATATTAGTTTCTGAAATTCTATATTACCTATACACACGTATCAAACAACTGTATGGTAAAATCAAAGGTAAGACATATAAAAAATCTTACAACATGAATAATAGAGTTTAAGGGGTCGAATATAATGAAGAACCAATTGATAGATAGATTAACAAGATATACGACAATTGATACGCAATCTGATCCAAAATCTACAACAACACCTTCAACTGAAAAGCAATGGGATTTGTTACATTTATTAGAAAAAGAATTACAACAATTAGGATTGCCAACTGATTTAGATGAAAATGGCTACTTATTTGCTACATTAGAAAGTAACATCGATGTCGACGTCCCAACAGTTGGATTTTTGGCGCATGTTGATACATCACCTGATTTCAATGCTTCAAATGTTAAACCGCAAATTATTGAAAACTATGATGGTAAGCCATACAAACTAGGCAATACTAAACGTGTCTTAGATCCTAAAGTATTTCCAGAACTTAACAGTTTAGTTGGTCACACATTAATGGTAACTGATGGTACATCGTTACTAGGTGCAGACGATAAAGCGGGTATTGTGGAAATTATGGAAGCTATTTGTTATTTACAAGAACATCCAGAAATTAAACATGGTACCATTCGCATTGGATTTACACCAGACGAAGAAATCGGTCGTGGTCCACATAAATTTGATGTTGACCGCTTCAATGCTGATTTTGCTTATACTATGGATGGTAGTCAATATGGAGAATTACAATATGAAAGCTTTAACGCTGCTGAAGCGATTATTACATGCCACGGTGTGAATGTACATCCTGGTTCAGCTAAAAATGCAATGGTAAACGCAATACGTTTAGGTGAACAATTCGATAGTTTGCTACCTGATAGTGAAGTTCCGGAGCGAACAGAAGGATACGAAGGCTTTTATCACTTAATGAACTTTGACGGAACTGTTGAAAAAGCAACTTTGCAATACATTATTCGTGATCATGATAAAAAACAATTCGAATTGCGTAAGAAACGTATTTTAGAAATACGTGACGATATCAATGCCCATTTTGAAAATTATCCAGTTAAAGTTGATATATCGGATCAATATTTCAATATGGCAGAAAAAATATTACCATTGCCTCATATTATTGATATACCTAAACGTGTCTTTGCTAAATTAGATATTCCAGCAAACACTGAACCTATTCGTGGTGGTACAGATGGTTCACAATTGTCATTTATGGGGTTACCAACTCCAAACATCTTTACAGGTTGCGGTAACTTCCACGGCCCATATGAATATGCATCCATTGATGTTATGGAAAAAGCAGTACAAGTAATCATTGGAATTGTAGAAGATATCGCTGAAAATCACTAAAAACCAACGATTATATACTAGTTCAACTCAGGCTTAATTAATATATAAAAATCACGCTAACATTCAGTGCAATGATAGCGTGATTTTTCATATTTTTTACGTATACTTTCGATCTTCTAATTCGTTTTGCTAACCATCATAAATGTTATTAACCATCATGACAGCATCACCAATTTAGTCCTTCTTTACTAAACCTCAACATTAAAATGTGTTTTCAACAGTTTTAAAGACTGAACCGTATAATGCCTAATTTGTAACCCCATTTTAAAGTCAGTATAAGTTTCTGGCATATCGATAAATGTATTAAACATTGCTGTAACCCCTTGTGATTCAAATAAATCAAACTTTTCAGCAGTTGCACAAATTGCAATGGCAACCTTTTGATGTTTATGACAAAGTTCTGCAATACGCAATGTTGTCGTTTCTAGCAACTGATCATTTTCATTTAATCCTTCTCCAAAAATAATTAAATCCGCTTGTTCAACTAAATTTTCTAAATGTGTTAGTTGGTCTACTAATGCATGACTGGTTAATATTTCAGCTTGATACAGTCCATTCAAGACTGCTGCAATTCCACCACCAGCACCACCACGTTCAACTGGACCAATTGCAATTTTCAATTCACTTTTAAATAACTCACTAAAATACCAAATTAAATTATCGATTTCTGCTGCTTGATTATGATTCAACTGATGCGCATCATAAGTTTGCATGATTTCACTTTGCTTACCATATAATCGACTTGAAAAATCCGACATTACTTGAATTCTTGCTGTTTCCATTTTTGGGTGTAAGTTCGACATATCCATACGACGAATATATTTAATTACACCAGCACCTTGTCTCATATCTACGACACGCCCTTCGTCATCATAGAATTGAGCACCTAATGCTTGTAACATACCTGCACCAGCATCAAAACTATCAATCCCACCTAGTGAAATTACAACATGTTTTGCGTCATTATCTAATGCATGTTTAATCATTTCTCCTAAACCATAACTTGTTCGTTCAACAATTGGTTTTTTACCTTTTAAAAATAAATTCCCCTCGATAACGGTCATCCCTGTATCAGTTTGTCCGTAAACACCTTCAACTTCATTCATATCTGCATCATGTACTGGTATACGATACTTTTGCCCAGATTGCCATAAAAATACAGAATCTAATAATTCATGTCTTCCATTAAATAATGGTACTTGAACTACATCTGCAGTTTCAATTTGGCTTGCAACTGCCTCTTCAACATATCTATTAGCTTGATAACTCGAAATAATTCCATGAAACTCATCCATGGCTACTAATACTTTCATAACCTTGACCACCTTACTTTATTATTTGTTGTGATACGTTTTTTATTCATAAAAGATTAATCTTAAATTTTAGATTTTATCTCGTGATTATATGCGAACATTTAACATGACATGATTATTAATTATTCCAGTAAATAACAGTATGCTTCTTTTGGTTTAGCATATATTTCCTATTAAACTAACTTACAAATCATGTTTAAATTTTCTTATTGGATTCGTCGTTTTCCAAAATATTTTCAATAAAAATACTCGAATACATTATACATATGTTTGTAAAAAAGTACTAACTTAACTGCTTCTAAAGGTGACATAAAATAAAAGGTCAGAACATCATTATAGCCAAACTACTCTGATTCACACGAATTTATGTTGTGCTATTCACGTCTAGTAGTGTAAGGCAAAATGTTCCAACCCTATAGTTTCATTATTCTTCTGCTTGTGCTAATGACGACACATTGATATCACCGTGGTCTCGATTCCAAACCATTTCACCATTTACAAAATAAAATGCTTGAGGTGATTCATGTTTAACGTTCGTTTTTTTAGCAATATAATCTGACAAATCGCGTTCTTGTTGGACAATCAAATAATAACCGTCCATATCGCGTTCATATAAAAATTTATTAAATTGATCGTACGCATTTGCCGATATTGGACAAGTTTCACTATGTTTTAATACAAAAACATATTTATTTTCCTCAATAACCTGTTCAAATTGGTCAATTGAACTTAGCTTTATAGCCACTCTATTCACCTCTAAAAATATTTATCACATTTAAATAGCATCTGCGTGACATTTTTATACATATAGTTAATATCAATGTTTACCATTATACACATAGTAAGTTGACATGTTAACCATAAATTCAAAATTTTTAACTTTGAAAAATGATTATAGTTATTTTTCTTCTAATTTTTCAAGCTTTTTTTCAAAGGCTTTATCGCCGTGAGTTATATCTATACCCTTTTTCGGCAACTTATCTACATCGACTTTTGATAACTTCTCACTAACCTTTATTGTTTCAATACGTGTATTATAATAGTTTTGCAGACTGTAATACATTTCTATTGCGTTTTTCCTTGCATTATTAACATGCTTATCACTAATATTAGTTTGGTTAATATCGGTAATTTGCTTTTCAATCATTGGCATAATGTGATTTTTAATCGCGCCTTTTACTTCATTTTCTTTACTATCATCTAGGTTCTTCTTCGCAGTATCTCTTAACGCTTTATTATTATGTTCTAATTTTGTCGTAAGATTAGTTGCTTCACTTTTATTATCAGCTAATTTAATTTCTGATTCAACTTTGTATCTATTTTTTTCAAATTGTTTCGTATAATCTAAAATGTCTTCGTTATACTTGATAGATTGATTACATAAACCTATGAATTTTTTTAATTGATATATCGCATCCTTCTTCTCATTTGCAAGCGTCATATATTCTTTTTTTAATTTCTTAACTTTCATTGTATCATCAGGCAAATTTTTTGCTGACTTATAATATGCTTCAAATTTAGGTATGAGATGGTTTTTAACATCTTCTTGTAGTGCCTTAAATTCTTTACTATTTTTATCAGTTGTATCAGTTTTACTTAGATGATCAATTTCTTTCAAATGTATATTATCCATGACATGTTGTAATTCTTTTTGTTTTTGCTCAACATCTTTAAATTGCTTAGTAAATTGATGTTGTGCCTCTTTTTCTTTATTACCACAAGCACTTATTACTACAAATAAAATCGCTAAAACAGCGATAATAACAATTTTTTTCATGATTGCACTCCTTAACAGATTCATTATACAAAAACATGTTTATTATGAAAATGAATTATGTTATAGTATTCCAGACTTTATCGTGATTAAATTAAATTTCAATATCAAAGGAGTTTATCATGTATTCAAATGTTCAACCATTCATTAATAGTGATTTAACTAATTGTTTTCAATCACAATACACTGAAATTGAATCATTATTATTCAACCTCTTAGACAGCCCAGTAAAATATACAAAACATATTGGCGGTACGCATCATTTTAAATATTCAACAGAGCCAATTTTAGATATTTTAGTAGGTGTAGAAAATTTGCATGATATTACATCCTTAGATGAAAAACGCTTAAATTATGTAGGGTTTTATCGTTTGCATCATAAATATACTAAGAAAGTTATGATGGCGAAGTTTAACAATTTTCATGAACTAAAACAACAGGTGCGTCTACATATCATTCAAATGAATACCCAAACATTTGAATCTTATCTTGCACTTGATTACCTCTTATCAACTAATGATGATATTGCTTTGCAATTCAATACAAAAAAGCACCAAATATTGCAACATAGCTTAACAATTAGACAATATGAGATGCAAAAGCAACATTACTTTGAAAAACTATGTAAAAAATACTTATAACGACAATAATGCCGTATTTTATAATTATACTAATTCTAATACTTTCTTTTCAATTTTCGCAAATGAATTTTAAAATTGGTATAATACTATATGATATTAAAGACATGAGAAAGGATGTACTGAGAAGTGATAAATAAAGACATCTATCAAGCTTTACAACAACTTATCCCAAATGAAAAAATTAAAGTTGATGAACCTTTAAAACGATACACTTATACTAAAACAGGTGGTAATGCCGACTTTTACATTACCCCTACTAAAAATGAAGAAGTACAAGCAGTTGTTAAATATGCCTATCAAAATGAGATTCCTGTTACATATTTAGGAAATGGCTCAAATATTATTATCCGTGAAGGTGGTATTCGTGGCATTGTAATTAGTTTATTATCACTAGATCATATCGAAGTATCTGATGATGCGATAATAGCCGGTAGCGGCGCTGCAATTATTGATGTCTCACGTGTTGCTCGTGATTACGCACTTACTGGCCTTGAATTTGCATGCGGTATTCCAGGTTCAATTGGTGGTGCAGTGTATATGAATGCTGGCGCTTATGGTGGCGAAGTTAAAGATTGTATAGACTATGCGCTTTGCGTAAACGAACAAGGCTCGATAATTAAACTTACAACAAAAGAATTAGAGTTAGATTATCGTAATAGCATTATTCAAAAAGAACACTTAGTTGTATTAGAAGCTGCATTTACTTTAGCTCCTGGTAAAATGACTGAAATACAAGCTAAAATGGATGATTTAACAGAACGTAGAGAATCTAAACAACCTTTAGAGTATCCTTCATGTGGTAGTGTATTCCAAAGACCGCCTGGTCATTTTGCAGGTAAATTGATACAAGATTCTAATTTGCAAGGTCACCGTATTGGCGGCGTTGAAGTTTCAACTAAACACGCTGGTTTTATGGTAAATGTAGACAATGGAACTGCTACAGATTATGAAAACCTTATTCATTATGTACAAAAGACCGTCAAAGAAAAATTTGGCATTGAATTAAATCGTGAAGTTCGCATTATTGGTGAACATCCAAAGGAATCGTAAGTTAAGGAGCTTTGTCTATGCCTAAAGTTTATGGTTCATTAATCGATACTGAAACACGCTGTCGCCATTATTTTACCGAAGAAGATATTATTGCTATTAAATTTAAATGTTGTAATAAATACTATCCATGCTATAAGTGCCATAATGAGTTTGAAAAGCACGCCATTAAGCGTTGGTCTGAGCCTTCATTTAACGAAAAAGCAATCTTATGCGGTGTATGCAAACACGAATTAACAATCAATGAATATATGATGGTAGAGCGTTGTCCAAATTGCCAATCTCGGTTTAACAATCGCTGTAAATATCACTATCATATTTATTTTGAAATTTAAACAACATAGTCAAAACATTATAGGGAGTGGGTCAGACATGATAAAGCACCACTTCTGTAGAATTCCTTTTTGAAATTCTCTATGTTTGGGCCCCGCCAACTTGCATTGTCAGTAGAAATTTAAAATCAAATTTCTCTATGTTTGGAGCCCACTGGTATTGAAATGAACTTGTTACAAGTACATGTTCATTCAACCAACGACTGACAACAAAACATTTTAGAGTCTAGGACATTGATTGACGTCCCAGATTTCCTTTTTTAAAGAAAAGAGGGGAGCAATGATTAAGACCTTTAACCATTGTTCCCCTCTTTTAAAATTATTTTACAACTTTATCAAGTTCCTCAATTTGTTTAATTGTAGTTGTAGTTGATCCAGCTGCAAAGTACCATAATTTAGGATCTAAATTATATACTTTGTCTTCTTTAATTGCTTTAACATTTTTTAATACAGGATTATTTAATGCTTGTTTCGCAGTTGATTTACCACTTATCGCTTGACCTCTATCCATCGCTAAAATAACATCTGGATTTTCTTTATTAACATATTCGTTAGAAACATTTTGTCCATGATTGCTATTACTTACTTTTTTATCAACTGCATTGAATCCTAATGTATCGTAAACTAATCCACCAAAACGACCTTTAGGTCCAAATGTTGATAATTCACCTTCGTTAACTAGTAAATACATAACAGTTTTATTGAAGTTTTTCGTTTTATCTTTCATTGAAGCAATTTTGTTATCTAAATCTTTATTTAATTCTTTAGCTTTATCTTCTTTATCGTAAATTTTACCGATATTTTCAGTGTTTTGTTTCATTGAACCAATTAAGTTCTTTTCATCTGCACCAACATAAACAATTTTCGCTTTAGGTGCAGCTTTTTTGAATTCATCTAAATTCTTTTGATTAGCTGTACGTCCAGAGATAAAGATTACTTCGGGTTTCGTCGCAGCAATTTTATCAAAATTCACTTCTTTTAAATTACCAACGTTTGTATATTTATCATCTTTAAATGATTCTAAGAAATTCGGTAATGACTTACCGCCTTCCCCTTTAGGTAATGCTTTTACTTTATCTGATAAGCCCATTTCTTTCATTACATCTAATGCGCCATAGTCTAACACAACTGCATTTTTAGGATTTTTTGGTACTTCAACAGTTTCTTTAACTTTTTTAGCGTCACTACCATCTTTTTTCTCGCCACGCATTTTATAGTTATTTTCAATTTTTACTGTATCTTTAGAACCTTTAGTTTCTGATTTTGATTGTTCTTTATCAGAATTGTTACCGCATGCCGCTAATAAAAACATTACTGCTAATACTAAATATAAGACTGTTTTCTTCATAATATAATATTCTCCTCTTTTGGCTTAATCTGTGTGCTTGATGTGAAATATAAATAAATGCTTTACGTTTAACCCTTCTTTAATTGGCGCATCACCCCTTTAAAGTGTCTCCAAATTATCAATCCTTAAAATATAAACAAATCCTTTGATTTCTTATATGTTCAATTTGAATATTCATGTCATATAAATCACTTAAAACACTACTTTGAATGACATTATCTTTCAAATCTGACTTAACTAGTTGTCCGTTTTTCAATGCTACAATCTGATCTGAATAACAGGACGCAAAGTTAATATCATGTAACACAATGACAATCGCTTTATTCATTTTATGCGCTAACATTTTTAACGTTTGCATAATTTGAACAGCATGCTTCATATCTAAATTATTTAATGGTTCATCTAGCAAAATATATTCAGTATCTTGTGCTATTGTCATTGCAATGTATGCACGCTGACGTTGTCCACCAGATAATGACTTAATATTACGATTTCTGATATCTTGTAGTTGCAACAAATCTAGCGCATCATTGACAATATCATGATCCTCTTTCGTCAAACGACCTTTAGAATAAGGGAATCGTCCAAAGTTTACCAACTGCTCTACCGTAATATTCATTTCAGTATGGTTTGTTTGTTTTAATATAGATATTTTTTTCGACAAGTCATTATTTTTATAATCAGACATGAGCTGTCCATCTATTTTCACTTCACCGTTATCAAAACGAATTAACCTACATATCGCTGAAAGTAAAGTACTCTTACCCGCACCATTAGGTCCAATTAAAGAAGTCAATTTACCTTTTTCGATATCTATGCTAATATCTTCCAATATCATTTGATTATTTATAGTTTTAGTTAAATTTTCAACTTGAATCATTGCGCATTTCTCCTTCTAACTAATAGATAAATGAAATAACTTCCACCAATCAAATCAATAAGTATACTCATTTCTGTCGTAGCTTCAAACACATTTTCAACTACCCATTGCGCACTAAATAAACTAATCCAACTCAAGCAAATTGTCGCAATTAAAATATACTTATGTTCATACGTCTTCATTAGTTCATGCGCTAGATTTACAGTTAATAAACCTAAAAATGTAATTGGTCCTACTAATGCAGTTGACACAGAAACTAAAACTGAGACTATTACAAGTAGAATTCGCGTTAATTTTTCATACGATATCCCAAGATTAATTGCTTCAGCACGACCTAAAAGCAATACATCTAAATAAGGCAATAGTAAAATTGTAATGACTAATAAGATTACTAATAGCACTGCTGAGAAAATAACTAAATTCGAATTAGAAGCATTAAAATTAGCAAACATACTACTTTGTATTGCTAAAAATGACTCAGGATCCATAATCAGTTGAATAAAACCTGTTATGCTTCTAAAAAATGTTCCTAAAAGGACACCAATAAGTAAGATAAAATAAATTGAAAAATGTCCAATTTTAAAGATACCTTGGAATAGGATTAGTGCGAATAACACCATCGTTATAAGTGTTAATATAAAGTTCAAATATACATTAGTAACCCATACCGATTGAATTCCAAATAAAAAGACTGGCAATACTTTGATAAATAAATAAACTGCATCTAACCCCATTATTGATGGTGTCAATAGACGGTTATTTGTAATCGCTTGAAAAATCACCACTGAAGTTGCAATGGCAGCACCTACTAAAATAATTAATATGAACTTTCTTAAACGACTTGAAAATTGATATTCAAATATTTCAAAATCAATACCTACAAATAAGTACAGCATACTAATTAATAACGTTACTGCAATTAAAAGCATTATTTTTTTATTATTGTTGCGCATAATTTTTCCTACCTTTCATAAGCAAGATAAGGAAAATGATTGTTCCAAATACACCTATTGTTAAACCAATATTTATTTCATATGGATAAACAACAATTCTGCCAACTATATCAGAAAATAATACAAAGATGGCACCTAACATCATCGTATGAGGGATAGCATTTTTCAAATGATCACCTCGATAAATTGAAATAATATTTGGTATTACTAGTCCTAAGAACGGTAATGTTCCAACAGTCACCACTACCAATGCTGTAATAGTTGCAGTAATAAACAATGCGATGTTAATTAATTTTTCGTAACTCAAACCTAAATTATTAGTAAAGTCTTTACCCATTCCTACAATCGTGAAATGATTAGCAAAAAGATATGTCAATGCTAAAAGAGGAATACTTAAATATAAAATTTCATAGCGTCCACTTGTGATAATGGCAAAGTTCCCGTTAAGCCAGTTACCAATGCTTTGAACAGCATTCGTGCGCAATGAGATGAAGGTTGTGAAACTTGCAACAATCCCACCCATCATAATTCCTAGAAGCGGTACAAAAATGACATCTTTCACTTTTATAAAATCAATGATTTTAACAAATAAAAACGTACCGCAAATACTGCAAATAACAGCAAATACTAGTTTTAATAAAATATGACCGGTTGGAAAGAACAATAAAGCAATTAAAATACCTAGTTTAGCCCATTCCATCGTTCCAGCTGTAGTCGGACTAACAAACTTATTTTGCATCATTTGTTGCATTATCAAGCCTGCTAAAGCCAACGAACTTCCAGCAATTAAAATACTCATCGTCCTTGGTATTCGGCTTGAGAATAAAATATTCCGCTGTGACTCAGTTAAATGTAGTAAATCTTTAATTGATAGTTCACTCACACCTATGAACAACGAAATAATTGTCAACAATATTAGTAATAGAAGCAAAATATTTCCCTTTAATAAATACTTCATTACAAATTTTTCTCCCTTTAAATTAATGATAATCATTATCATTGATAATATTTCTCATTAATAGTAGCGTTTTTTGACCATAATTTCAATAGCCTTTCAAATAATTTAGTGTCAATTTTATTGATATTTGCAATTAAACTGAAATTTAATTTTTCGGAATGTGTATTTTGTTTGCTTAAAGTAAAATAGAACACTTAAGATTTTGATGTCTGGGAATAGTGGAAATGATAAAAACTACTAATGATTGATTATGTAGTGGTTCTTAACATTAGCCTCAGCTAATGTGTACTTAAAAATAGGAATACATGAGTAAAACTCATGTGGAAGTGATAATTTCTAAAGGAAAAAGTTTTTCTTTATGTTGGGGCCCCGCCCGAACTTGCACAATATTGTTAGCTGACTTTCCGCCTGCTTCTGTGTTGGGGCCCCGCCAACTACTGCCAATATAAATAACATTGTACATCTTAGAGCATTGATTTCTTACTCAGACTCATAATGAGTTAGATACACATAAAAAAAGACCTTCAACATGTAGGAGACAAGACGAAACGAATCGCTATTTCCCTTTACATGTGAAGGTCTTTTAATTTAATTGTTATTTGTTGTCAAATACAAAGTCATCATCTTGTAATGCTTCTACGTTTAATGCTAATACATAACCATCACCTTTTACTGAGAAGAAGTCATGGTTTTTAGTTGTTGTATCTAAGGCATTCTCAATGATTGGGTTAAATTCACGTTCCTCAAAATAAGGTTCAAAGCCTAAGTTTGAAAGTGCTTTGTTTCCATTATATTTAACATAGTTTAGCACATCTTCAGTGATTCCAAGATCATCGTATAACATTTTTGTGTATGACTCTTCATTTAAATACAAGTCATTTAGCAATTTATACATTTCTTGATCTGCTTTTTGTTTCTCACTTTCAGATAGTTCATTTCGTAAATGCTGTGCATCTAAACCGGTAAATACACCATGAATAGATTCATCTAAAAGAATTTTACGAATGATTTCACCTGATGTCGTCATTTTCCCTTGACCAGCAAGATATAGTGGATAATAGAAACCTGAGAAGAATAAGAATGTTTCTAAAAATACACTCGTAACTCTGGCCATATATTGGTCGTATATCGAAGCTTCTTTACCCCAAAGTTTGTGATAATTAGCAACAATTTTATCAGATTTATATTTTAAATGGGGTTCCTCTAAAACCCATTCATCTAATAGGTAGTTTGTTTCACTAGATGGTAATAGTGTTGTGAAAATATGTGAATAGCTTTTCGCGTGTATTTGCTCCATCATCGCCATAAATGAATAAACTGCTTTTTTCCTTAAGTCAGTCGTATGTAGCATAACTAAAGGCATGCCATCATCTGCTTGATGTGTATCTAAGCCTGTTAAACCAGCTAATGCTTTTTTAAATGTGTCTTGTTCAGCTTCAGATAAAGTCTTCCAACTTGCAATGTCTTTTGATACTTTAAATTCTGTTTCAACCCACATTTGAGATATATTTTGTCTCCAAAACATATTCGTCATATCTTCTTGTGTGTTCCAATTAACAGCTATCATGAATATAATTTCCTCCTGTAATGTTACTCAATAATTGACAAATACAGACATAGCAGTCTAATCATCTGCTAATTCAGACCAGATGATTAGCTGTTTGTCATTTTCAACATTTAATTGTTAGATAGAACAACTTGTACATTCTTCTACACTTAATAATTTATTTCTAGTATAGTAAAGTGATTTTAATCCTTTATAGTGCGCATATACATATAATCTTGCTAACTCACGTGTAGAAATTTCAGAATTAACATAAAGGATCGTTGAGATACCTTGGTCAATATGCGTTTGAATTGTCGCAATTAAATCGATTAATTTCATCTGATCAGTATTGAATGCTGATTTGTAGTACCACATTGTTTGTGGTGATAAGAATGGCATAGGGTAAAATGTTTCCGCATTACCATAAGTACGACGTTCAATTTGGTCAACGATTGGCATTACAGAACTTGTTGCATTTTGAACATAAGAAATACTTTGTGTTGGAGCAATTGCTAATCTATATGCATGATATAAACCATATTGTTCAACATCTTGTTGTAGTTTCTTCCAATCCTCAGAAGTAGGAATAGCCATACCATCGAATAATTCACGTACTTTTTCGAATTGAGGTTCAAATTCTTGAGTTGTATAGAACTCGAAATATTTGCCATTAGCATAATCAGACTTTTCAAAGTCTTGATATTTGATACCACGCTCTTTAGCGATTTCCATTGAACGTTCGATTGAGTAGAAATTCATCATCATAAAGAAGATATTTGCAAAATCTTTTGCTTCTTCTGACTCATAACCAATTTTATTTTTTGCTAGGTAACCGTGTAAATTCATGACACCAAGACCAACTGAATGTAATTCACTGTTAGCTTTTCTAACTCCTGGTGCATTTTGAATATTTGCTACATCACTCACAACAGTTAATGCGTCCATACCAGAGTGAACTGAATCTCTGAATTTTCCGCTTTCCATTACATTAACAATATTTAATGAGCCCAAGTTACAAGAAATATCACGTTTAATTTCGTCTTCAATACCATAGTCATTAATAATTGAAGTTTCTTGTAGTTGGAAAATTTCCGTACATAAGTTACTCATTTTAATTTGTCCAATGTTTGAATTCGGATGCACTCTGTTAGCATTATCTTTAAACATTAAATATGGATAACCTGATTGTAATTGTGTTTGCGCAATTAAATTCAACATTTCACGCGCATTCTTTTTCTTTTTCTCAACATTTGGGTTTGCAACCATGTCATCATAATATTTTTCTAAATCGATATCGTCTAATGTCACACCATATTCTTCTTTAACTGTATGAGGTGCAAACATATAAAAGTCCTTACCTTCTTTAGCTAAATCGAAGAATTTAGATGGAACAATTAAACCAGTTGATATTGTAGATAAACGTAAATCTTCATCCGCATTTACTTTTTTAGTATCTAAAAATTCTTCTACATCATAATGGAAGATATTTAAGTACACAGCACCAGCACCAGGGCGTTGACCAAGTTGATCTGCATAGCTAAAGCCACCTTCAAGTGACTTAGCAATAGGTAAAACGCCTTTCGCTACGCCTTTAATTCCTTTAATTGCTTCACCACGTGCACGCAATTTAGATAAGTTAATTGCAACGCCGCCCCCAATTTTACTTAATTGTTTTGCAGTTGAATCAATAAAGTTAATTGAATTTAAGCTGTCATCCACTTCTAATAAGAAACATGACACTAGCTCACCACGACGCGCACGGCCTGCGTTTAAAAATGTTGGTGTCGCTGGTTGATATCTTTGTTCAACCATAGCAGAAATAAATTGTTTAGCTTGTGCTTTATTACCATTTGCTAGGTATAAAGCAACAATGGCAACGTGTTGATTATAGTCTTCTAAGTATTGACTTTTATCATTTGTTTTCAAAGCGTAATCTTTGAAAAATTTACTAGCTGACATATAACTTGCAAAATTAAACGGGATTGATTTTGCATAATCAGTGATTTCAATTAGATCCGCTTCACTATAAATATCAAACACATTGAAATAAAAATCGTTGTCTACTAAATAACGTAAACGCTCGATTTCAGTGTCGAAGAAGATTGTTTTGTCTTTTACTTCTTCTAAATAAGCTACTAAAGCTTCTTGGTCTTTTTCTAAACTAAAGAATCCATCTTCTCTTCGTTTAGTGACCTCATTATTTAATTCAATATGATTGTACTTTTTCTCTTCCATGGTTTTCATTAAAATTACCCACCTTGTTCTTAAATTCAATAACGTCTTTGTTTTTTCCATGTAACTCAAACTTCATTAATAAAGGGACATTATACTCTTCTGATATCGTGCGACCCGCTTTTGCGAAATTTAGTCCCCAATTTCGATTACCGCTAGCTGCCACACCTCTGATGTATTGATGATTAACTTCTAAAAAAGATTGAACGGGTTCTGGTACTTCTCCAAATCCAATAGTGCCAGTAACGATAATAAACGGTTCATGAACTGGTTCCATACAATTTTCTGCTGTAATCTCAAGCGTATTTTCAAGTTCTGTTCTCTTAATAAAACGACGGACATTTCCAGTAAATGAAAAATATATTATTTTCATTGGATCACCTTCTTTCTTCAACCCTTTTAAATAAAGTAGTCATTCCAATTAAAAAATGCTTTAACAACATGGTTACTATGGTTATCTCAGCATTGTATTAACTATAATGAAGCTACTTATTTTCTCAAATGTAAACCAATTGCATAGATTTATATTTGAGAAAATAGTAGCTTATATGGGTTGAATGTATAAAAATCACTATATGTAGTATTTACATCATTGGATATCTTCCATTTGCTCAGTACATTTTCTAAAAATATGACTATTAATTGATAATAACTATTAAATTTCTGTGTTAAATTACTTTTAAATGTAATTTCTTCATAAATAAAGCATTTGCATACAAAACACAAGATATTGTGTCTTTTTCGTTTCACCAACACTATATTATGTGTTTCATTATACATAAGACACACTATGATTTAAAGTGCCATTTTCTAATCGAATGTTCGTAAAACGTTCCAACTAGGCACCAATACTAAATTAGAAAAACTTGAACAAATTTAAAAAAATTTTTTAGTAGATATCACTTGATTTTTTTAAATCTGTGTCAATCTCAATTGTATCAACAGAAATCAAGAAAAAGCTTATTAGCTTGATACTGAATTGATATTTGTTTTATGTAATAACACAAACATTCATAAAAGTGTAATGCCCTATTATTCCGACAAATAAACACAGAACATTTGTTCGGTACAGTCTATTATAGTCTTTTTATAGTAAATTTCAACTATTTATGCACAACATGTTGTTTTATGCTAATATAAATACGTTAATTTTATATAAAAGAGGCGATAAAATTGAATCCTAAAGTAAAAGGTATCATTGCCATTTTAATTTCGGCTATTGGTTTCAGTTTTATGTCAGTGTTTTTCAGACTTGCAGGTGACCTTCCTGTTTTTCAAAAATCATTAGCACGAAACTTAGTAGCAATGTTTATTCCATTATTTTTTATATATAAATACCATCAGCCAATGTTTGGCAGACTTTCAAGTCAACCCTTATTAATAACACGATCAACACTTGGACTTATTGGTGTATTGTTAAATATTTATGCCATTGATCATATGGTACTTAGTGATGCCGATTCATTAATGAAACTCAATCCTTTCTGGACGATTTTATTAAGCATTGTTTTCTTACATGAAAAGGTAAGGAAGTATCAAATTACAGCAATGATAATTGCTATTTTAGGTATGCTTTTAATAGTGAAACCTGAATTTTCATCATCTATGATTCCATCATTAGCTGGCTTATTCTCAGGTATTTTTGCAGCATCAGCATATACATGTGTTCGAGCACTTAGTACAAGAGAAGCACCATATACTATAGTATTTTACTTCTCCTTATTTTCTGTCATCGTTTTAATACCTTTCACTGCATATACCTATGAACCAATGAGTCAGATGCAAATACTTTATCTATTAGGGGCTGGCTTAGCTGCCGCTGTGGGTCAAATTGGTGTTACATTAGCATATAGTTTTGCAGCAGCAAAAGATATTTCTATTTTCACGTATGCATCTATAATTTTCACAGCAATACTTGGATTTATTCTATTCGGAGAATCTCCAGATTTCTATGCAACATTAGGTTACGTCGTTATTATCGGTGCAAGTTATTACATGTTTGAAAAAGCACGCCGAGACGCCAAAATAATAAAAAAATAAATTTAAAGGAGCGCTTTATATGGCACATGGCCGTCAACAAGATGAATTACAAGATATAACTTTATTAGGAAATCAAGACAATACTTACAATTTTGACTATCGTCCTGATGTATTAGAATCGTTTGATAATAAGCATCAAGGTCGTGACTATTTCGTAAAATTCAACTGTCCAGAATTTACATCATTATGTCCAATTACTGGGCAACCAGATTTTGCAACTATCTATATTTCATATATTCCAAATGTTAAAATGGTTGAATCAAAATCTTTGAAATTATACTTATTTAGTTTCAGAAATCACGGTGATTTTCACGAAGATTGTATGAATATTATTATGAATGATTTGATAGAGCTTATGGACCCACATTATATTGAAGTCTGGGGCAAGTTCACACCACGTGGTGGAATTTCTATTGATCCTTATACAAACTATGGACGTCCAAATTCTAAATATGAAAAAATGGCTGAGCATCGTTTGATGAATCATGATTTATATCCCGAAAAAATAGATAATCGTTAAATGTATCATTTAATAAACACACCAATAAGTTGATTTTCCTAACTTATTGGTGTGTTTTTCATTTAGCATACATAATAGGTTACATTAAAATAATATTTTATACCAAAGTACACCAAAAGAATATTAGTACACGAATTAAACAACATTTTTATAGAAACCTATTGCACTTTAACGTCAATAAGTATATTTTTATATTATCTCTAATTAATTGTGCGCGCTTAATAACAGAATATTCTCAATATTTTTATTTTTTTGTGATTTGTTGGAATATTTAGTTGATAAGGCACAATCAAATTTACTTAAACTATTGTATTAGGGGAAGAAAGGATGGGATGTATACATGACACAACAAAACTCCCATGGAAATCAAATTCAAGACATACCTCAAACAGGATTTTTCGGGCATCCTCGAGGACTAGGCGTACTCTTCTTTGTAGAGTTCTGGGAAAGGTTTAGTTATTATGGCATGCGTGCCCTACTCATTTTCTACATGTACTTTGCCGTAACAGATAATGGCCTTGGAATTGATAAAACAACAGCTATGTCAATTATGTCAGTTTATGGTTCATTAATCTATATGACATCAATACCAGGCGGATGGATTGCTGACAGAATTACAGGTACTAGAGGCGCTACTTTATTAGGTGCAGTCTTTATTATTATCGGACATATTTGTTTAAGCTTACCATTTGCATTAATCGGCTTATTCACATCAATGTTCTTCATCATTATTGGTTCAGGTTTAATGAAGCCAAACATTTCAAATATCGTTGGCCGTTTATATCCTGAAAATGATAGACGTATGGATGCAGGTTTTGTTATTTTCTATATGTCAGTTAATATGGGTGCATTATTATCACCTATTATTTTGCAACACTTTGTTAATGTTAAAAACTTCCACGGCGGATTCTTGATTGCAGCAGTTGGTATGGCATTAGGTTTAGTATGGTATGTACTTTTCAACCGCAAAAACTTAGGTAGCGTTGGTATGAAACCTACTAACCCATTGACACCAGCTGAAAAGAAAAAGTATGGTCTTATTATCGGAAGTGTTGTTTTAGCAATTGTATTAATTATCGTTATTGGTGCATTAACTAATTCATTATCATTTAACTTAGTTAGTAATACTGTTTTAGTATTAGGTATTGCATTACCAATCATTTACTTCACTTTAATTATTAGAAGTAAAGATGTCACTGATACTGAACGTTCTCGTGTTAAAGCATTTATTCCATTATTTATTCTTGGAATGGTGTTCTGGGCTATTCAAGAACAAGGGTCTAATGTATTAAACATATATGGAATTGAACATTCAGATATGAAATTAAACTTATTTGGTTGGAAAACAAACTTTGGTGAAGCGATCTTCCAATCAATTAACCCATTATTTATTTTATTACTAGCTCCAATTATTTCACTTTTATGGCAAAAGCTTGGAACTAAACAACCTAGCCTGCCAGTAAAATTTGCAATTGGTACGTTCTTAGCAGGTGCGTCATACATACTAATTGGTATTGTAGGTTATGCATCAGGTTCATCAAACTTCTCAGTTAACTGGGTTATTTTATCGTACATTATTTGTGTTATCGGTGAGCTATGCTTATCACCAACGGGTAATAGTGCTGCTGTTAAGTTAGCACCTAAAGCATTTAATGCCCAAATGATGAGTATTTGGTACTTAACTAACGCTTCTGCACAAGCAATCAATGGTACTTTAGTTAAGTTAATAGAACCACTAGGTCAAACAAATTACTTTATTTTCCTAGGTGTTGTTGCAATTATTGTTACAACAATTGTATTAGCATTCTCACCTTTAATCATCAAAGCGATGAAAGGTATACGTTAATATTGTTGGCCTAATTCAAAAAACAGTAAGTCATTTAAATGGCTTACTGTTTTTTTATAGGTTTCTATTAATTAAATTCAAGATATCAGTATAAATAAAAGCTTAATATGCTCGTTATAGACAGCTATAACTATTTTTTCTCGTCCCACTCTATAGACATCAATGTCAGTTATTACCATTTTCTCTATTTAAAAACATATTTTTGGTATTAACAATTAAAAGTGGGTATATATATTTAATGAACCAATTTTTAGAAAGTAGGCTAAACTATGGAAAATAAATATACACATGGTGTCCTCTTTTACCATGAACACAGTGGATTAAAAAATATTAATCAAGGTATTGGGGAAGTTACAACAGCATTAAGTTCAATTTGTAAGCATCTTTCTATTCAATTGAGTGAAAACGAAGGTGACATTATTAAATATTGCCAAGAAATCAAAACTAAAAACTATGCAAAAGATGTAGATATATTATTTATTCTTGGCGGTGATGGCACGGTTAACGAACTTATAAATGGTGTTATGTCACATGACCTTCAACTCCCTATTGGCATTTTACCAGGCGGTACTTTTAATGATTTTACAAAAACGCTAAATATAGCACCTAATCATAAACAAGCTAGTGAACAAATGATTTCTGCACAAGTTGGTACATACGATGTAATTAAAATAAATAATCAATATGCACTCAACTTTGTTGGGTTAGGTCTAATTGTTCAAAACGCTGAAAACGTACAAGATGGTTCAAAAGATATATTTGGTAAATTGAGTTATATTGGATCAACTGTCAAAACACTGCTAAATCCAACACAATTTAATTATCAATTATCAATAGATGATAAGACATATTCTGGCGAAACGACCATGATACTAACAGCAAATGGCCCATTCATTGGTGGTAGTCGTATACCATTGACTGATTTGTCTCCTCAAGATGGTGAACTGAACACTTTCATTTTTAATGAACAAAGTTTCAGTATTTTAAATGATATTTTTAAAAAGCGTGATAGCATGAATTGGAATGAAATCACTCAAGGTATTGAGCATATACCTGGTAAAAAGATTTCACTTACAACAGATCCAGCAATGAAAGTTGATATTGATGGCGAAATTTCATTAGAAACACCTATTGATATTGAGGTTATACCAAATGCCATTCAGTTACTTACTGTCAATGATTTGTAAGCATCCGGAATGATCTTAACCCGATATTATATTAGGTTTGGAGTGTAATCATAAGATTCAACGCACCTTATATTCGTTTTTATTAGCTTTAAGCTATTACCCTGTTTCAAAAACAGACATATAATTTTGGCGCATGCCACTAAAATGATTGATGTTGTATTTTAAATCATAGTGGTTTATGCGTCTTTTTCAAATTCTATAAAAAATCGGATGACGTGTAATCTGCCATAGATTAACACATTCATCCGATTTATAATAATGAGATAGACTAACATTTATTGAGAGCGGGACGGAAATGATAAAGAACGACTAATGATTGGTTATGTAGCGATTCTTTATCATTAGTCACAGCTAATGTGTACTTAAAAATATGAGGGAGGGGGACAGAAATGATATTTTCGCAAAATTTATTTCGTCGTCCCACCCCAACTTGCATTGTCTGTAGAAATTGGGAATCCAATTTCTCTGTGTTGGGGCCCCGCAGTCAACTACTGCCAATATAGTGTTGTAGTGTCTAAGACATAAAAGTTCATCTCAGTCACAATTACTTTATAGCCTATCCATCATCTTTTCTACATGAAATTTTTCAAGTGATATATTTTATTTCTCAATATTATCTAAAAAATACTGTTCTACATCTTTCCAGCTATTTACGCGTTCAAATCGATCATCATTAATATTATGCACTGCTGTAAACATAATCGGTGTACCAGTAAAAATTTCAAGCTGTCTAGGATTGTCATCTATTAAATAATCAGCTTTAACGATGTTTTTTCTACCACAAAAAACAAAATGCTGAGGATCTAAAAATGGAAAGAACTCTAGTAACCATTCATATTTATCACTAAATGATGTTGGTACATCCATTGCTGCTGTAGCAATATATACATCATAATGTTCAGTTAATTTTTTCACAACTTCTTGTGCATACGGCATCACTTTAAGATGTCTGAAGAAGCCTGGTTCTCTCAATACTTCTGTAATTAATCCATCATGTTCAGGAATAACATGTTTAAGTTTTTGACCATTCAAAGCTTCCATTTTAATACCTAAATCCGCTCTAAAATTGACAGCATCAATGATTTCTCCTAATGTATCTGCCAATACTTCATCCATATCAATCGCGATTGATTTACGGGTCATTTTAATCTTCTCCTCAAAATATCAGTATTGATTCAGTATAGCAAAAAAGCAATTGATACAAAACAATATCATCTATTGTTGCTTTTTACACTGAATACTCTCACCTCATCATTCACACTGCATTGAGCTTGAGACATAAATCAATGTTCAATGCTCTACAAAGTTATATTGGCAGTAGTTGACTGAACGAAAATGCGCTTGTAACAAGCTTTTTTCAATTCTAGTCAACCTTGCCGGGGTGGGACGACGAAATAAATTTTGCGAAAATATCATTTCTGTCCCACTCCCCACTTACTATTCGTATTTAAAGTTTGATAAAACTTCTAACATTTTATCATTTTGTTCTTTAAAACCAATTGTAATTCTAACACCAGTTGGAAATGGTCGCGTAATACACCCTACATTTAAAAGTGCTTCATAAAGTTCATTTACCCGCTTTGTTTTTACAAATATAAAATTCGTTTGACTTGGCAAGAAATACTCACTTTGAGGTAATTGATAAAATCTTTCGCGTTCAACACTATTTTTATGTGTTACCTCTTTTAAATATTGTTGATCTTCAAGTGCTGCAACTGCTGCGTATTCAGATATACGTGTCACATTAAATGGTGGTCTAATGATGTTCCATTTTTCAATCGCATGTTCACTTGCTACCACATATCCTACACGTAAACCCGCTAATCCATACGCCTTTGAAAATGTACGTAATAAGAAAGCATTGTCATATTTTTGTTGCAAAGCAAGTGTATCCGGGTAGTCCTCTGCTGTCACAAATTCAAAATAAGCTTCATCTATAATTACTGGTACATGTGGAGGTACTTGAGATAAAAACGAATCTAAGCTCTCATGATTAAAATATGTACCTGTAGGATTATTTGGATTACATAACCATATCAATGACGTATCTTCATTAACTTCTTTTAAAATACCTTCTAAATCGAAGCCACCATCTTTTAAAGGTACTTGTATCACATTAGCTGATTCAACAATCGCATTGTGATAATATTGACCGAATGTCGCTTCACTTGTAACAATAGTATCCCCTGGCGTTAATACAGCTCTAGAAATCATTAATATAACTTCATCTAATCCCGCACCAAATAAAATGCGTGATTGATCTACATTTAAATGTTTACTAATCGCCGCTTTTAATGTCGGTGATCCTGTTTCAGGATAATAATATAACTCATCTAAGTGTGCTGATATCGCTTCTTTAACTTTAGGCGATGGTCCATACAAATTTTCATTTGATGCAAGTTTATATAAATCTCCTTCAATGCCATACTTTTCTTTCAATGCCCTTGGAGATAAACCAGGCTGATATGCTGATAGTTGATTAAGTTGTTCTTTCATAATAAAAACAACCTCCTTAGAATTAACTGAAATTTTAAAAAACTTATATTCATTATATCGCTCTATGTTTCTAAAATGCAATGCTACTATTTTCACATCATAATAGCTTACATTGTGTTTAACATGTCATATTTTTTAATCATTATTGCATGTTTAAATTGAACATAATTATAGATTTAAATATAACAACGCCACATAAGATATAATTTGGTGTTACGCATCTTATGTGGCGTTGGTCGTTATTTGATTAACCCTTTTGCTTTTAAATAATCTTTCGCAACTGTATATGGGTCTTCATTTTTAACTGTTACTTTATAGTTCATCATTTGCATATCTTCATCAGATATTTTGTTTTCTAGTTTGTTTAACGGTTTCTTAATTTCTGGATGTTTCTTTAAAAAGCTTTCTTTAAATAATGGTGCTCCTTGATATGGTGGAAATACGTGCTTATCATCTTTTAACACAACCATATCATATTGTTTTAATTCAGCGTCAGTTGAATATGCATCTATTAAATTAATATTACCTTTATTGATCGCTTGATATCTCAACTTAGGTTCCATTGTACGTATGTTATCTAAATTTAAATTATAAGCCTTTTGAACAGCTTTGTAACCATCTGGACGATCATTAAATTCCAATGTAAATCCTGGTTTAAGTTGATCTTTAACCTTATTTAAATCACCAATTGTACGTATATTATGTTGTTTAGCAAAATCACGTTTTACAGCTAAAGCATACGTATTGTTATACTTCATTGGTTTTAACATAGTCATTTGATATTTCTTTTCAAGACTTTGCTTAGCTTGTTCATAAACTTTTTTCTCTTCTTTTGACTTCAATGGTTCTTTTGTTAATTCACCTAAAACTGTTCCAGTAAATTCTAAATACCCATCTATATCGTCAGATTTTAAAGCATTAAATAAAAATGCTGTTTTGCCCATACCATCTTTCACTTCTACAGTATTTTTGGTCTCTTCTTCTATTAAAATTTTATACATATTTGTAATAATCGATGGCTCGGAGCCAAGCTTTCCAGCTAACGTAATTTTATCACCTTTTTGTGCAAACATAGGAATAGCGATAGCCAGTATAATAATCATCACTATAACACCTAACGTCATCAATAACTTTTTATAAGATAATTTAGCCATAAATCTTAAAATTAAATCAAATATAATTGCCAATAAGGCTGCTGGAATTGCACCTAATAATATCAACGATGCATTGTTACGGTCTATACCTAATAAAATTAAATCTCCTAGTCCGCCTGCACCAATTAATGCTGCTAGTGTTGCTGTACCTATAATTAATACCATAGCCGTTCTTACACCAGCCATTATAACAGGCATTGCTATCGGAAGTTCGACTTTAGTTAAACGTCTAAATGGTTTCATACCTATACCTTTAGCCGCTTCAATGAGTGATGGATCAACTTCTTTAATTCCAGTATACGTATTCCTTAAAATTGGTAACAACGCATACACTACAAGTGCAATAATTGCTGGCACACGACCGATACCAAATAAAGGAATCATTAAACCTAATAATGCCAACGATGGTATGGTTTGAAGAATTGCCGCAATATTCATTACGATTTCAGATATCGTTTTAGTCTTCGTTAATAAAATACCTAATGGTACCGCAATAGCAGTTGCAATCAATAATGCGATAAATGATATTTGAATATGTTCTATCATTGTCGAAAAGAGTTGCCCCTTACGTTCACTCAATATGTCGAAAAAGTTAGTCATGTTGAGCTACCTCCTTTTTCTGGGACAAATATTTGAAGATATCTTTCCTATCAATAACATATTGACCTACGCTATCTTCTTGCATGACAATGACACGCTCGCTCTCTGATAAAAGTTGATACAATACTTCAATTGGTTGATTGTCATAAACAATTGGATAAGCGCTCATAGATGTAACCTCATCGATTGGTTTCATAATATCCAAGTCACGGATAATTGCGTTCTCTTCAACACATGGCGCATCATCTTCTAAATGACTACCCATAAATTGTTTAACAAATTCACTTTGAGGATTATTTTTAAATCCTTCTGGTGTGTCAATTTGTTCAATATGCCCTTCATTCAAAAGACAAATCTTATCACCAAGTTTCATCGCCTCTTGAATATCATGTGTAACAAATATGATTGTCTTCTTAATTTTAGTTTGTAATTCAATTAAATCATCTTGAAGTTTTTCTCGGCTGATTGGGTCTAATGCACTAAACGGTTCATCCATTAAAATAACTGGTGGATCAGCTGCTAACGCACGTATAACTCCTACACGTTGTCGTTGCCCCCCTGACAATTCATCAGGTTTTCTGTTTTTATATTTTTCAGGTTCTAATCCAACCATTTCAAGTAATTCATCTACTCTTTTATCTATATCTTTTTCTTTCCACTTTTTCATTTGTGGCACTTGTGCAATATTTTCTTTGATTGTCATATGTGGGAATAATGCAATCTGCTGCAATACGTATCCAATATCCCAACGCATTTCGTATACTGGATAATCACTTATTGGTTTATCTTTAAAATAAATATAACCTTCACTTAAGTGAATGAGTCGATTAATCATTTTTAATGTCGTAGTTTTTCCACAACCTGAAGGTCCAATTAGCACAAAAAATTCACCCTCATTAATATTGAAACTAATGTTATCGACAGCAACATGTTTGCCATAACGCTTAGTTACATTTTTAAACTTAATCACTTTGCCACCTCTTTTTTTCTCATAGCATAAAACCGAGATTATATGTATGTATTCCCTATTTAACCACGTTTATTACAATTTTCAAATTTAAATGATTTATCCTTGAACTTTTTTAATAAAATAATGAATAATAGGTAATCTCCAGTTAAGAAATAGTGTTATTTTACCTTGAATTCAAAAAAACACCCAGTAAAACAAGGAATGCTTACTAGGTGTCTTCACTATACTTTGGCTTTATAATTTTGAATCGTTTCTAAAAATGCTGGACAATAATGTTTTAATTTGTAACTACCTACGCCATCAATATTAATCATATCTTGTTTCGAAGCAGGCTTACGTTTAGCAAATTCCTCCAACGTGTAATCAGAAAATATACTTACAGGTGCTATCGTTAATTTGTCACTTAACTTTTTACGAACTTCTACCAACTGACTGAATAATACTCGGTCAACCCCTTCAACCGTATTTATAAATACTTTTTCAGTCGCTTTTTGCTTAAATGGTGTTGTGAATACTTCTACTTCATTACTGAGTAATTTTTTAATTGAAGTATCACACATTAATATTTCATCATTTTCATTTAAGAACCCTTTGAATCTTAATTCATCTATTAAGTGACTTAATTCTGATGTTGTGTAACCTTTCATTAAACCATGGGTTGAAATTTGATCATAACCTTTGTACTTAATATAATCTGTTGACTCTCCTCTTAGCACTTGAATGATAACACTATAACTCTCTTGTTGTTTCATACGAGCGATGCAACTAATAATCATCTTAGCTTCTTGTGTCATATTATATGATTTATCTTGTTGAACACAATTACTACATTGTTCACATTCTTCTAATTTTTCATTCGGTTCAAAATAATGGACAATTGTTGCTTCTAAACATTTTTTTGTTTTTGTATATTGAATCATTTTAGTTAACTTTTCGCCCATTTTATCTTTATAGTCATCATCAGCTTGAGAGACTGTTATAAAATACTCGTGTAAATTGATATCGCGTTCGCTAAATAACAAAATACATTCACTTTTCAACCCGTCACGACCTGCACGACCGGCTTCTTGATAATAAGATTCTAAATCTCCAGGCATATTATAATGAATAACAAAACGTACATTGGATTTATCAATACCCATACCAAAAGCATTTGTAGCAACGACTACTTTAACACGATCAAATAAGAAATCATTCTGCGCTTCTTCTCTTTCTTTATTGCTCAAACCTGCATGATATATAACACTTTCAATTTTCTGGCTTTCTAAGGCTTCTTGAAGCTCTTCAACTTGCTTACGTGTAGAACAATAAATAATACCTGCATCTTCATCGTGTGTTTTAATATAATCCAATATAAATTTTTGACGTTGATAAGTAGGATTTACTTTAAAAATTAAGTTTCTACGCTTAGTACTCGTTTTAATTTGATCAGTTTGAGCGATATTTAACTTTTCTCTAATATCTTGCTGTACTTCAACCGTGGCAGTTGCTGTCAACGCTATTATTGTAAAATCTTGAGGTAACGTAAATACTTTTGAAATAACATTTTGGTAACTCGGCCTGAAATCATGACCCCATTTAGAAATACAATGCGCTTCATCAAACGCGACTAAGTGAATCTTTATACGCTGAAGCATATTTAAAAAATATCGGTTTTCAAATCGTTCTGGTGCAACATACAAAAATTGAATTTCTCCATTTGATAATGCTTTTTCAATACGTTGTTGCTCTTTTTGAGTCAAACTACTATTTAAAAAAGCAGCTTGAATTCCCATCGCTTTTAATTGATCCACTTGATCTTTCATTAATGATATTAGTGGACTTATTACAATTGTTGTACCACCTAACAATAAACCTGGTACTTGATAGCATATAGACTTACCTCCACCAGTTGGTAAGACACCAAGCACATTACGATGGTCTAATACTTTGCTAATAATTTCTTCTTGTCCTGGTCGAAACGTTTCATACCCAAAGTAATGCGATAATGTTTGTTGCATCATAAATTGACCCCTTATTGTTGTTCTTTAATTTCTTCTAACTCACTCCATCTTGTGATGTCTAAATCATATTGAATTTCAAGTTGTTCTTTTTCTTCGTTTAATTCTTTAATTTTCCCATAATCTGCACTTGCCTCAATCATGAGCACATCTATTTCTTCCATTCTTACTTCCGCTTGTTCTATGCGTTTCATCAATTGTTCATATTCTAACTTTTCTTTATATGATAAACCATTTTTCTTACGTACAGTTGTAGAAGATTTAGATTGTTGCTTCAATGTGGATTTATTTTTATCTAATGATTTTTTATAACTTTCATAATCTTCAAAAGTTCCGATAATCTTTTCCATCTGACCATCATGAATAAACCAATATGACTGTGCAACTTTATTTAAAAAGTAGCGATCATGGCTTACGGTAATCACTGTACCACCGAAAGTATGAATATAATCTTCAAGTATTGTTAAAGTCTCAGTATCTAAATCATTTGTCGGTTCATCTAACAACAGAACATTTGGCTGGTGTACGAGTAGACGTAATAAATACAAACGCTTTTGCTCTCCACCAGATAATTTATAAACTTTTTTACCATGAGTTGCACTTGGAAATAAAAATCGTTCAAGAAGTTGTGTAATAGATACCGAGGTTCCATCTTTTTCTTTTGCGATCTCACTTTCTTCTCTTAAATAATCAATCATACGAATATCTCTATCCAGGGTCTCATCTGTTTGCTTAAAATAAGCTACTTTAACCGTCTGTCCAGTCTTCAATTTACCTTCGAATTGTTGGTCTTCTCCACTCAAAATATTTAAGAGTGTTGTTTTACCAGCTCCATTTGGCCCAACAACACCAATACGCTCACCTTTTTGAATAATTTCCGTCAGATGTTCAAATAATACTTTATCATTAATAGCCTTTGATAAGTCTTCTAATTCGAACACTTGCTTACCTAATCTTGAATAAGCAAGATTCAATTCACCTTTATCGTCTTTATATTGCTGGTTAACTTCATTTTCTAGGTCATTAAATCGATTAATTCTAGCTTGTTGCTTTGTAGTACGAGCCTTAGCTCCAGCCCTCATCCAAGCAAGTTCTTCCTTATATAAAGCTCGTTGCTTTTGTTGTTGCTTTTGAAGTGTTACTTCTCTTTCAGCGCGCATTTCAATATAAGATTCATAGTTACCAGGATATGACGCTAACTTACCTCTGTTTAGTTCAATAATTCTAGTGGAAACTTCATTTAAAAAATATCGATCATGGGTTACGAATAAAACAGTATGAGGATATTGCTTCACATAATTGATCAACCAGCTGATTGATTCGAAGTCTAAATGGTTCGTAGGTTCATCTAATAACAATAAATCTGGTTGTTCTATTAATGTTTTAGCAAGTACAACACGTTTTTGTTGTCCGCCGGATAATTCTTTAATGTATTTAGTAGTATCATGTATACCTAGTTTTGAGAGGATTGTTTTAATTTCAGCGTTATAGTCCCAAGCATCATGTTGATCCATAGCATCTTGCGCATCCATCATTCGCTTGAACAATTTATCACTTTGGTCATCCGCATAAGCTTGTACTGCCTGCTCATATTGCTTGATGATGCGTAAAGTTGTTGTATCAGAACTTAATACTGCATCAAAAACTGTCATATCTTCATTAAGGTCCTGTTTCTGAGACGAATATCGAATTCGATATTGATTTGGATGCATAACATTGGCTGTAAAATCATCATCAATACCACCAATTACTTTTAACAACGTACTTTTCCCTGTACCATTTATGCCTACTAAACCTATTTTTTCACCTTCTGAAATTGATAAATCTAGGTTATCGAATATAGTCTTATCGGCATAAGATTTATTTAAATGTTCAATTTTATATGCTTCCATACCCATCTTCCTTCTTCTGTTGAAATCTCTACGTACTTAAATCAGTTCTATACATTATACACCTTTTTGAAATCAAAAGAAATCGATACCGTTAAGTGTCATAATTTAATATATTGTTGCTTCAACTATAAATAAAACTTGTTAAGGCTTTGATGACTATGCTAATGATCTTTATAATATACCTTTTTATCAACACATATAATGTAAAACATAATATAAAAGAACATAATAAAAACCCGGATTGATATTTTATCAATCCGAGTTCGTGTTTAAATATTATTTTTTAGAGTTTGCTTTAGGTCCTGTTTCATATTTATACTTCGAAGGATTTACCTTTTTGAAGTCTGGATTTTTGTAGAATCTAAACAAATCACCATTAAGCACGTTGTCACTCATTTCGAGATCCTTTTCAACTTGCTTTTTATTCTTTTCGAAATCAGCTGGTTGAGTAGTTATGAGTTCATTATTTTTATTAGAATAAATCTTACCATTAACATATTTATAATCTTTTGTTATAAAGTCACCATTTCTGAATGGAACTACTTGATTATGACCTTTAGAGAATAAATCAGTACCGAACATTAAATAATTCTTCGTATCTATACCAGCCAAATGTAAAATTGTTGGCATTACATCGACTTGACCAGCATATTCATTATTGATACCACCAGATTTACCAGGGATTTTAATCCAGAAACCAGTTCTGTTTAAATCTGTAAATTTAGCTGGTGTGATTTTTTCACCTAATAGTTTTTCCATGGCATTGTTATGGTTTTCAGAGATACCATAGTGGTCACCATAAATCATAATCACTGAATTGTCATATAATCCTTTTTTCTTCAAGTCATTAATATATTCTTCTAATGCTTCGTCTAAATAACGCGCTGTTTGAATATAACCATCAACTGTTGCATCACCTGTGTTTGACTTCTCAATAGTCGCATCCTTTTCATCTAATGTGAATGGATAGTGGTTAGTCAAAGTAATTAAATGAGAATAGAATGGTGATTTCATCTTAGCTTGATAATTAGCAGAATCTTTAAAGAAAATTTTGTCTTTCAAGCCTAAGTTTACAACGTTTTTATCAGACATGTCATAGTATGTTGCATCATAGAATTTATCGATACCAAAGTGTTTATATACTTGGTCTCTGTTCCAGAATGTTTTATAGTCACCGTGCATGACATCAGATTTGTAGCCTTGCTTTTGATCTAAAATTGCTGGTAGTGACTGATACGTATTATCTCCTTTTAATGAAAAGGCAGAACCTTGCGGTAAACCGTATAAACTGTTATCCATTGTAAATTCAGAGTCAGATGTTTTACCTTGACCTGTTTGATGGAAAAAGTTAGGGAAGTATGTGAATTGCTCTTTCCCACTTGATAATTTGTTTAAAAACGGTGTTACTTCTTTACCATTAACCTTTTTATTAATTAAGAAGGTTTGGAAACTTTCTAAATGAATCTTAATAATATTTTTCTTCTTTGCCACCCCATAATATTCTGGGTTAGGCTCTGTTTTACGTTGTTTCGTATAATTTAATACTTTTGTTAAGTCATCTTCAGATGCTAACGCTTTTTGTTGATTATTTTCGATAGTTTTAACACCATCATATACTGTAAAGTTATACGGTCCTAAATATTTCACTAAATATTTATGGTCAAATGTACGTGTTAATAATTCTGGTCTGTCAGTTTCAGCAAAAGCTAAGTTTAAGAAGAATAATGCTACTGAAGCCGCCATTACGACAGGAACAAATTTCTTACTAAATGCTTTTGTGTCTAACCATTTTGTTTTAAATATTAAAATGAATAAGTAAACTAACGTATCAATGAAATAAACAAAGTCATACCATTTGAATGATGCACTAACCGCACCACCCATAGATTCTACGTTACCTACTTGGTTTAAAGTACTAAACGTTAAAAAATCCGAGAAGAATCTAAAGTACACAACATTGGCATATAATAGGAACGTCAATAAGAAGCCGCCTATGAACATGAACCAAAATGCTTTTTTGCCTTTAAAGAATAGGAACACACTTAAAACCAGTGCTACTAAACTATAAGGATTCATCAATAATATTAAGTTTTGTACTAAACCTTTAACACCTAAAGAAAAATCAACATAATAAGAAAAATACGTCTTCAAGGTAATCGTTATTACGGTTAATAAGAAGAACGCAAAAAGACTAATTTTCTTTTTTTGTGAACTCATGATTCTTTCCCCCGTTATTTAGATAATAAATCTTGCGAAAGTACTTGAATAAATTAGATATTAACATTATGTAGTTAATTAATAAGTGCGTTTAAAAGTTAACATTGTCATAATTATAGTAATTACTTTCAGATTCAAGTTTATAATTTTCATTATTTGTAGCTTTCAACTTTGATTTAACAAGTATTTTGGGCTACAACTCATATTTGCTTGTGTAAGTTTCTTTATTTAATATTATCATTCAATTAACAAATTTAAAATTTGTAATCAAATTGTAATAATAAGCATAGCTCAATTAATAAATATAGAGTAATTTTAGTCAAAATTCAAGTAAAAACACACTTCATCTTTTCATTTTACTGTGAAACGAATTAGAATATGATACATTTCGCAGATAAAACACAGTATTATTTCATTATACATTAGGAGGAAATTATTTGCATCGGACTCGAGTATGAGCTACGTACCAAATATTATTTCATCATTTCTAATTGCATTCTATATTCTATTCCATGGAATAATTGGTTTAACCAGTTACTATACTTAACAAGGTTCTTTTCAGCCGTTAAAATATCTATAAATTGAAATTTCAAACGTGATCCTTGCGGTTTTTGTGCTAATTTCGTTAAATGATAACTTGCGATTGTACCGATTTGCGGGTAGCTACCTAACGTATAATGATCATTTAATAAGATAATAGGTGTGCCATCACGCTTAATTTGTATCGTTCCTTTTTTGACAGTCTGATACGGCGGCATATCTTCATAAAAAGCTTTGATTTTTTCACCTTCAAGCATCATTCCCATGCGATTTGCTTTGCTCGTTACTTTATAATCATGTTTCACAAATCTTTGAATGGCATCTTCTTTAAAATCTTCCGTACCTTTATTTTTAACGACATGAAATACATCAGACATATAATTAAATGACAAGGCGTATCCATCAATACCCCAATCTGTTTGTTTCGTGTGAGCAAGGTTTTCAAATAACTTATGATGACGAGCTGTATAATCTCTCTTAAGCTTTATTTCATCGCCATCTTGTAATGTTCTACCTTTAAAACCACCAATTTTTACATTAAAGTCGGTTGAGTTAGATCCTAACCATGCATCTAATTCAAATCCGCCTCCCACAGCTAAATACACTCGCGATGTATAACTTGTTTCTCTAAACTTTAAAACATCGCCTTTATCTAACAAATACAATTTATATGGAGATATAGTCATATGCTCAGTGTAAGCTTTGACATTACCCCCTGCTAATGCAATCAGCGTAGGTTCTGTAAAACGAATCGTTGCCATTTTATTAGTCATTTCCAAAGTTGCTTCATTCTTGTCATTAGCAACTAATCGATTAGCAATTTCATGTGCTAAAGTATCAAGTGCACCACATGGAATTACACCATCATGTTCATATCCCCTTCTGCCAAAGTCCTGAAAGCTACTGAATAAGCCACTTTTTTCAATTATGATTGACATCTTTAAACGCTCCTACTTCTAATTCATTTTCATTGATAGGTCTAAATTTAATATTATCGCCTAACTTTAAGCGTGCGAAATCTGATTCTTTCGGATTAAAAAGTGATAATGGTGTATAACCAATAACTAACCAATCATTAATTGTATCCGTAGTTACAATACCGCATTTTTTCCCTTCAAGTACTACAGAACCAGCTGGAATGAATTTTTTCTGTTTACTCGTGTGATTAATATACAATTTCTTATTTAATCCAGTTAAATAAGGAAACCCAGGTGAATATCCCATCATCGAAACAAAATATTGCGCCTTAGAATGTAATTCAATAAAAGTTTCTAGCTTGATTTTGTAATGTTTTAAAAGTGATTCTAAATCCGGACCATATTTCGAACCATACACAATTGGTATTTCAATCAAATCTTGCTGGTTAAAATCATGTTTTATGTTTAAATGAATCGATTCTATTAGTGCTTTCATGTATAAAAAAGGTGATTGTATATTATGGTGTTTAATCATATCCCTTGCGTCATAGACAATCATCATGTCTGATTCTGATGGCACAATTTCTATAATAAATGGATAATTTTGTTCAATTAAATATGAGCGAAGTGTTAATAAATCTTCGGTTAAACTTTTAGATACTTCTTTTTCAATTGCGACTACAATGGCTTGGTCACCTTGACTATATATTTTCATTTGTACACCTCTTCAATATTTGGTTACTTTACTTTCATTTTTAATTATAGAATCGATTGAATAGTTCATTTTACCTACTCACTAAATTTACTGGTGATACATTAAATCCATTGCCCGCACAACAAAAGGCATGAGTTCGTGAATTAATGCGTATACAAGGATAAAGCTTATAACAGTAGTAATTGTTGCTATCAAACGAACAACATATATTCTATTTTCAGATAGCAATCGATTCACTAATCGATAATTTACGTATACAAGAATTAACAACAGCACAATATAAACAATAATCATATTTGGCCCCATTTAATTTTTAAATTTGTTTTCACATCATTTTCTACATTATTATCATAATAATTTTAAAGGCAAAGGTGGACATCGGCAACCTCTCGTAAACTATTTATCAAAAATAAACGTATCTCATTGTTATGATATTTATAAATCAATTCGTTTTTATTAAAGTCTTTTTCAACAAGTTTGTCACTATCTATTAAATAATCACGCATGCATCCTTTTAAGAAATCATCTTTATAACTTGGTGTGTACCATTTTCCATCCTCTTCAATGACAATGTTGCCAATATCAAATTCAAGGACCTTGCCGTCCTCTGAAGTTAGCAATATTAAATCTGTTTCATGATTGTGAGCTAAATGCTTTCGTTCTGTCGTTTTATTATTTATAAAAGTTGGATTAACTACTTTGGGCAACACTTGAAATTTTGCTGTAAAACTACTTTTCTCAGGTAAAGGTGACACTATCGTTTCAAATTCGCTTTCAGCATTTAATACGATTTTAAGTCTATATTGGCCACTGTGATACTTTGTTGTTACATCGTTTAATTCATTTCGCCATGCATGTTCATCAAATTTAAAGTTTAATCGCTCAGAAGAACATTTTATGCGATTAGTATGATAAGTAAGTCTAGGGATATGTCCATTTTCAATTTTCATTGTTTCAAATAATTGCATTATAACATCTCCAAAATCTTGGTTTTTGCGTAAAATTCATTCACTTCATCTTTTGGCTTAGAATCAATTGTAATACCTGCTCCGACTCCATAAATCGCTTGTCCATATTTATACTCAATAGTACGAATCGGAATATTAAAAATCATTTTATCATCTTCAGTTGGAAGTAATAGTCCAATTGCTCCGCAGTATATACCACGAGGTGAACTTTCTAATTGTTTAATATATTTCATTGTATTCAGTTTCGGTGCACCTGTAATCGAACCACAAGGAAATAACGATGTTAAAATTTGAGTTAGGTCTGTATTAGTTTTTAAAGTACCACTTACCATCGAAGTCATTTGAAATACAGTTTTATATGCCTCAATAAAAAATAGTTTATACACCTTAATTGAGCCACTCTGTGATATTCTCCCTATATCGTTTCTTAGTAAATCAACAATCATGACATTTTCTGCACGATCTTTCGAAGAAGTTTGCAATGTTTTATAATACTGTTGATCTTCAGCTTCCGTTTTACCTCTAGGCATTGTCCCTTTCATCGGTTTGCTTATGATAACGTTATCGACATTGTTAAACTGTCCTTTTTGAAAAAATAATTCTGGTGAGATAGACGCTACTTGGATTTCATCTGTTTGTAATAACGCAGTATAATTACCATTACTAAATTGAGTTAATCGTTCATATAAAGTACTAATAGGATAATAAATGTTATCCGTTAAGCGCGCCGTATAGTTCACTTGATACGTTTCGCCTTCAACAATTGCTTGTTGGACACGTTTAATATTAGTCATCATAACCTCAGAAGATTCAACAAATGAAAAATGATGCTTTGATACATAAGAAGTTTGATGTTCATATGTTGAATTTATGCTTTCCGCTTTTTCAAAACTATAAGCTACTGCATAAATATCATCTTTAGCTAATGAATGTGTACACATAACATGATTAAAATACTTTGCCGCTTCGTAACTTAAATATAACGAGACATATCTACCTTGTCGTTGCTGCGCTTGTGCAAAGTGTATCACTTCTCCCACATCAGCCAACTTAGTAGCAACATACTTCTTTATAAATCCCTTTAATTGAATATGGTATTGCTTATATTCATTTTCAGTTAAATAGTAGCGATAATTATATTCTATTCTCACAGTAATCACCTACCTTCGATAAAAATAATTCAACTTGTCGATAACCGTATTCACTCAAAATAGATTCAGGATGATATTGCACACCAAAAACCGGAAATGTAATATGCTCAAATGCCATAATAATCGCTTCATCGTTTTTGGCTGTAATCTTTAAGCAATTTGGAAAAGTCGCTCCGTCAGCAATTAATGAATGATAACGCATTACATTGAAATTTTGAGGCAGTCCTTGAAAAATACCTTCATTGGTATGGCGTAACTGTGTAGTATGTCCGTGTACAGGATGATAGCCGTGAATGATATTTCCACCAAAATAAGACACGATACATTGAAATCCTAAGCATACACCTAGTATAGGTACACGCTGATAAAATTGTTCTAACACTTCATTCAATATAGGATAATCATCCGGATTACCCGGCCCAGGTGAAATAACAATTGCTTTTGGCTTCATATTAATGACGTCTTCTATCAGCAGATTATCAATACCAACAACTTGAACTGTTAGTTTCGTTTGAGTCTTAATATAGTCTATTAAATTATATGTAAATGAATCATTATTATCTATGACTAGAATCATTGTATACTCCGTTCTAAATGTGTTTTATTTTTATAATATGTATTGGATGTAGCTAAAACTTTAAAAGCATTGTCATTATCCTGACCTTGATTTTAACTAATATATAGTATATTCTATTCATCGTACATAAATGAATATCAGAGGTTCCTAGCTGAAACCCTCTATAAAAAACTAGACATTGAAATTTCAAACATTCGTTGGTAAACCTTTAATATATATTATAGGAGCAACCCATTTCTTTCGTCTATCTTTTATGGAGATAGGCTTTTTTTATTTTATAAATTAAAAACGGGCTTATCAATGCCATTAACCTCTTTATTAATATTATTAATGATAGGAGCAATTACAAAATGGAAAGTGTATTAAATAATGAAAAAGCCATCGTTGTCTTTAGTGGTGGTCAAGACAGTACAACATGTCTCTTTTATGCAAAAAAACATTTCAAAGAAGTTGAACTCGTAACGTTTAATTATGGCCAAAGACATGATACTGAAATTGAAGTCGCAAAACAAATTGCACAAGATCAAGGAATGAAACATCACGTTTTAGATATGTCATTATTATCACAACTTACTCCAAACGCATTAACACAACATGATATGGAAATTACTAATAATGAAGATGGTATACCTAATACATTTGTTCCAGCTAGAAATTTACTTTTCTTGTCGTTTGCAGGCGCTCTAGCTTATCAAATTGGGGCTAAGCATATTATTACAGGCGTATGTGAAACAGACTTTTCAGGCTACCCAGACTGTCGCGATAGTTTTATAAAATCAATGAACGTAACATTAAGCCTAGCTATGGACAAAGATTTTGTCATTCATACTCCTTTAATGTGGTTAAACAAAGCAGAAACGTGGAAATTAAGTGATGAACTCGAAGTTTTAGATTATATTCGTACAAAAACATTAACATGCTATAACGGTATCATTGGGGATGGCTGTGGTGAATGTCCAGCTTGTCATTTACGTCAACGTGGACTAAATCAATATCTTGAAAGTAAAGGAGCGCTTTAAAATGTTACAACAAATCTATCCTAGTACAACGCATCCATATCAATTCGAATTAAATAAAGACTTTAATTTTTCGGCTGCACATCACATTCCTTGTGAAGAAGCAGGTATTTGTCAAAATGTCCATGGTCATACTTACTTTGTTAATTTAACAATTGTCGGTGATAAACTAGATGACACTGGCTTCTTAGTGAACTTTAGCCATTTGAAAAAGATGATACACGGTAAATTTGACCATCAACTGTTAAATAACTTACCTGCTTTTAAAAACAAAATCCCTTCAACTGAAATCGTAGCGGAAACAATTTATCAAATTGTTAAAGAAAATTTGGCATCGCTCGAACACCAACCAAAATGTATTCAAGTATTTGTAAGAGAAACACCAACAAGTTATGTTGTATTTAGACCAAAGGAACAGGTGTAACTAATGGCTAAAATTCCTGTACTCGAAATATTCGGTCCAACCATTCAGGGTGAAGGTCGAGTAATCGGTAGAAAAACGATGTTTGTGAGAACAGCTGGATGTGATTATCGCTGTAGCTGGTGTGATTCTGCATTTACTTGGGATGGTAGTGCTAAAGGCGATATAAAACTCATGACCGCTGAAGAAATTTATGATGAATTAAAACGAATTGGTGGCGATTTATTTAATCACGTTACAATTTCTGGTGGTAACCCAGCATTAATTAAAGGTATCCAAGAGTTAGTTGACTTATTTCAAGATAAAGGTATTTTCAGCGCACTGGAGACACAAGGCAGTAAATTCCAACCTTGGATGACACAAATTGATGATTTAACGATTAGTCCAAAACCACCAAGTTCAACTATGACACCTGATTTAAAAAAGTTAGATGAAGTGATTACACAATGCGTACCTTCCTCATTAAACTTAAAAGTAGTTGTATTCGACGATAAAGATTATGATTTTGCCAAAATGATACACCACCGTTATCCAGATATTCCCTTCTATTTACAAGTTGGTAACCCATATTTATCAGACAGCGTAGATAATCATACCGAAAAGTTGTTAGAACGCTACGAGCAGTTGGTGGATTTAGTTATGCAAAGTAATGATATGAATCACGTTTATGTGTTACCACAACTTCATACATTACTTTGGAGTAATAAAAAAGGTGTATAAAGGATAACTTATTTTACTTTTTACAAGTCATATCTAATGAATAACAATATATTAATTGATATAATAGTTGATTGAAGTATAACGAACAGGAGTCCATCATGATTTTATATATATTAATTAATATTGCTATCGTCGTACTTATAACTGGATTCAATTTATATAGGCATCAAATGCAACATTTATCATTAAGTGCAATGTTGTTATCTATTACGATAAACGCCTTTATAAATACATTCATAATTGATAAATATAACTTTATTACTCTGTGTACTATAACGATGTTTATCATTTGGACGATACTACAGTTTTACATTGATAAAAAATTAAAACCTGTATACATTACAGACCAAAAATTTATTGCTATCATATTAACGATTGTTGTCAGTTTAACGCAACGTGTTACCGACTTTTCAAGTACACAATCAATATATATGTCTATTCCATTTTTAGCCCCTGCAATTTTCATCATTGGTGGTATTATGTTGTTTATTTCAACATTTAATAGCTTAGATGAAACTGCTGAAAATAATAACAAAATAAAGAAACTAATGATTAAAGGACTTATCATTATTAACATTTCATTTATCGTTATGATGGTTTTAACACCATATTGGTACTTGTATTTAATCGTCTATCTTATTTTCTTGTTGTTTTTATTGTGGCAAAAGGTTTATAAATTTTAATACCAAAACTATAAAACACTTCTGATATTCTTAGTTCAAAATATCAGAAGTGTTTTATAGTGTTATCTAGTTCAGATAAATATTTTCTCACCTAAAAAAATGCCCTCCTCTTATTTTGACTCCTATTTATTTAAATCAGACAATTATTTTCATTTTCAAATTATTCTTTCTTCAATATTAGTTAAGCGATATTTAAACGAAGTTAAGAATTAGTTAATGGCATATTATTTGCCTTCATTTTAAACTTAACTTATCAAATTGAAGAAATGAGGAGTTAGCATGAATACAAAATATTTTTTAGCAGTTGGTGCTGTTGCCTCTGTATTAACTTTAGGCGCTTGTGGTAATTCTAATTCACAAGATCAAGGTAACAAAACTGAACAAAAAACAAAGTCAGAAGATAGCAATGTTAAAACTGATAAAACAAAACACCTAACAGGTACATTCAGTTCTAAAAACGGTGAAACTGTTGAAGGTAAAGCTGAGATTAAAAATGGTAAATTAATGCTTACTAACTACAAATCATCAAAAGGTCCAGATTTATACGTCTACCTAACAAAAAATGGCGACATTAAAAACGGTAAAGAAATCGCAATGGTTGACTACGATAAAGAAAAACAAACATTTGATCTTAAAAATGTAGATTTAAGCAAATATGATGAAGTAACAATCTATTGTAAAAAAGCTCACGTCATCTTCGGCGGCGCTAAATTAAAATAATCAATTTCTGAGTTAAACTTTTATTTACAACATACTATTACTATACATTACAAATTTTAAAAATATACATTACACTCATTACTCAATGGAAAGCGTATGATTTCACAGCCCCCCTAGCTTGTAGAAATCATACTTTCCTTTTTTCAATATATATACAACTATTAAATCCCATAAGATTGTAGAGCACATAAGTAAAATTTTTTTAGAGCTTGAGGTTTGTTTAGCTTAAGCAACCCATGAGCTCAAACACTTCCTGTTCACATAACACTACAAATCGCATTATGTTGCTTAATCTTATGTTTATATAAATTACACACAATAAATAGAAAGAATGTGAACATCATGAATAAATTATTGCTACTCGTTACATTTATCATTCGTGTGGGTTCAGGTATTGTTATGTTAATGCAAGGCTACGAAAAATTAACGGGCGGATTTACGCTGAAAGGTTTAGTACCAGTCATCGCTAACAATACTGATTCACCAGAGTGGTATAAGTGGTTTTTCGCAAATATAGTTGCACATACGACGTCATTATTTGATATTGTTGTCCCACTCGGAGAGATTGCAATTGGATTAGGTTTAATTTTTGGAGTTTTTGCATATGCTGCTAGTTTCTTTGGAGCCTTTGTTATGATAAATTATATCTTAGCAGATATGATATTTACGTATCCTCTTCAATTAACTTTCTTTATCCTTTTACTAATGAGTCACTCATTGTTAAAACAGATTTCACTTAAAGAAATCATTAATTACTTTAGAGGTCGTAAGAACAGAGGTGAAAAAATAGATGACCCACTTACTGATCGTGGATGATGAACAAGACATTGTAGACATTTGTCAAACCTATTTTGAATATGAAGGTTACAAAGTAACAACGACAACTAGCGGTAAAGAAGCAATTTCTTTACTATCAAATGATATTGATATCATGGTACTTGATATCATGATGCCAGAAGTTAATGGTTACGACATTGTCAAAGAAATGAAAAGGCAAAAATTAGATATCCCCTTTATCTATTTAACTGCCAAAACACAAGAACATGATACCATTTACGCCTTAACTTTAGGTGCAGATGACTATGTCAAAAAACCATTTAGTCCAAGGGAACTCGTTTTACGTATTAATAATTTACTTACAAGAATGAAGAAATACCATCATCAACCAGTTGAACAACTGTCGTTTGATGAATTAACACTTATTAACTTAAGTAAAGTTGTGACTGTAAATGGTCACGAAGTCCCTATGCGTATTAAGGAATTTGAGTTATTGTGGTATTTAGCTTCTAGAGAAAATGAAGTTATTTCTAAATCAGAATTACTTGAAAAAGTTTGGGGATATGACTATTACGAAGATGCTAATACCGTGAATGTCCATATACACCGTATTAGAGAAAAATTAGAAAAAGAGAGCTTTACAACATATACCATCACAACTGTATGGGGATTAGGATATAAATTTGAAAGGAGCCGATAATGGTGTTATCAATTAGAAGTCAAATCATTATTGGCGTCGTATCGAGTATACTATTAACTTCAACTATTTTAGCAATTGCATATATTTTAATGTGGTTTAACGGCCATATGACACTAACTTTGACCTTAACGACAATAATTACAAGCTGTTTAACCTTATTAATATGTAGTATTTTTATTAATCCACTTATACAAAAAATTAAGCAGTTTAATATAAAAACTAAGCAATTTGCTAACGGAAATTACGCAAGCAATGATAAAACGTTTAATTCACCAAAAGAAATTTATGAATTAAATCAATCTTTTAATAAAATGGCTTCTGAAATTACGCAACAAATGAATCAAATTAAATCCGAACAACAAGAAAAAACAGAACTGATTCAAAACTTAGCCCATGATTTAAAAACACCTTTAGCAAGCATTATTTCATATTCTGAAGGACTACGTGATGGTATAATCACAAAGGATCATGAGATTAAAGAGTCATACGACATATTAATTAAACAAGCAAACAGATTATCAACATTATTTGATGATATGACTCATATTATCACTTTAAATACAGGTAAAACATATCCCCCAGAATTAATACAACTAGACCAATTACTTGTATCAATATTGCAACCATATGAGCAACGTATCAAACATGAAAACCGCACATTAGAAGTGAATTTCTGTAGCGAAATTGATGCATTTTATCAATATCGAACGCCACTTGAGCGTATTTTAACAAACTTACTTGATAATGCGCTAAAATTTTCAAATGTTGGTAGTCGCATTGATATTAATATTAGTGAAAACAAAGATCAAGATACTATCGACATTGCTATTAGCGATGAAGGTATTGGCATTATACCAGAACTACAAGAACGTATATTCGAACGTACATTCAGAGTAGAAAACTCTCGTAATACAAAAACGGGTGGTTCTGGATTAGGCTTATATATAGCTAATGAACTCGCGCAACAAAATAACGCAAAAATCAGTGTAAGCAGTGATATAGATGTAGGAACTACGATGACTGTAACATTACACAAATTAGACATTACGTCATAATCCGATTTATTTATAAAATAAAATGCAAAGACTAAAAAGAAGCTCCCATTAATGAGGGCTTCTTTTTTTGTTTATTTAGAATAAACTTTATGGGTATCCTTCTCATCATTTTCAATACTTGAAAGATTTGTAGCTTGAATAATATATTTAGGACGTGCCTTAACTTCATAATATATCCTGCCAATATATTCACCTACAACACCAATTGAAATTAACTGTATGCCGCCTAATAATAAAATAGCTGCAATCGTTGAAAAATATCCCGGAATATTAACACCAGATATCATAATATTGATGAATAAATAGATAATATATAGCACGCTTATTGAAAAGATAAACAAGCCAAGATAAATCATCATTCTCAAAGGTTTACTATTAAAGGAAATCAATCCATCAATACCATAATTAAATAACTTTTTAAAGGACCACTTAGATTCCCCTTTTTGTCTCTCAACATTTTGATACGTAAACACTTTAGTATTATAGCCTATCCATTCAAATAACCCTTTTGAAAATCGATTATATTCTTCAAGTGATGCAATGGATTTAACAGCTCTTTGGCTTAAAAGTCTAAAATCACCAACACCATCATCAAATTGTACTTCTTCTACAAAGCAATTAACTAACTTATAATACAAATGGCTTAATGTTTTGCGACTAAAATTTTCACCACTTCTATCACGCTTTGCAATCACTTGATCATAGCCTTCCATAAAACCTTCAACCATTTTCGGAATATATTCAGGTGGATGTTGCAAATCACAATCTATCATGATGACTGCATCAAATTCAGTACTATGCTGGTAACCTGCAATCATAGCTGCTTCTTTTCCAAAATTTCTACTAAAAGAAATAAAGCTGACATGCCTATCTATTGTGGCAAGATGTTGCATTTCATCTATAGTGGTATCCGTACTACCATCATCTATGAAAAGCATATTATAATCATAGCCTTTCACACTACTATCTTGTGAAAGTATTTCAGTTAATTGTTGATGTGTTTGTGTAATGACTTCCCCTTCATTAAAACAAGGAATGACGACTCTAATTTTCATCTATGTCCATCCTTTTTATTTAAAAGATTTTGAATGTACCTGAGTATTGTTTTATCAAATAGTAAAAACCAACTCATTTATTTTAATGTACACATTAAAAGGCATTCATAAACGTAAAATTTAACATCCAGTTATTTTAAATCCCCAATTTTCACATCATCTGGATTTTTACCTTGTCTTGCATTTCTATTTAAAGCATCAATTTCAGCTACTTCTGTTAATTCTAAATTAAAATCTAAAATATCTATATTTTCTTGAATGCGTTTAGGTGTCTGAGATTTTGGAATAATAATTCTATTGTGTGCTAAATGCCAACGTAATACAACTTGTGCTGGTGTTTTATGATATTTTTCAGCAATTTTAACAATGACAGGGTTGTCTAGTAGTCCTCTATTTCTCATCAAAGGCATCCATGCAGTCACTTTAATATCGTGACGATCACAAAATTCTTGTAATTCTTGTTGGTTAAAATATGGATGTACCTCAATTTGATTCACCATTGGTTTGATACTTGATTGAGCCATTAATTTTTCTAGATGATGAACATTAAAATTACATACACCTATTGCTTTTACCTTACCTTGCTCGTAAAGTTCTTCCATAGCTTTATATGTTTCTAAAAATAGACCATCTGCTTCACAAGGCCAATGTATTAGAAATAAATCAAGATAATCAGTTTGTAAATTTTCAATCGATTTGTTGAAATATTCGAATGTTTTCTCATAACCTTGATAGTCATTCCATAACTTCGTTGTTATAAACAAATCTTCTCTATCGACGCCATTATCCTTTAATGCTCGTCCTAGTGAAGCCTCATTATCATAAAAGTATGCTGTATCAAACGCTCTATAGCCTGCGTCAATTGCAGCATTTACAACTTTAGTCATATCTTCGTCAGAGATTTTATAAACACCTAATCCAACTGAAGGCATCGGGTATCCATTATTTAATATTTGTATCTCATTCAACATCTTTATATCTCTCCAATCTATGTATCTTTTATATCTTTACATTACCCTAAATTTTTCAATAAACTCAATTAATACGAATTATCGCTTTCAATAAAAAATATTCATTAAATCATTAAAGATATTGAGTTCCAATACTATTTTCACTTTTCATTAATTTTAGTCAAAAAAATAACCAACCAAAAATGAATTAAATCATTCTTAGTTGGTTTATATATTAATATCTATTCTGATTTTTCATCTTCATCAGACTGTCCGATAGTAGGTCTCGCTTCATTAAATTCATAGTTTAATATCACCCAAATAATTTGGTGGTTATCGATTTCTGAAACAACCCAGCGATCATAAGTTGTATCCACGTAATCATCTTTTTGTAAATTGGTATTACGAGATTGTAACCATCCACCTATCGTATCAATATCCTCAGAGTCATCAAATTCTATACCGAACTCTTCAGTTAAATCATCCAATAGTACTCTGCCATTTACTTGGAATGTCTTATTATCAATTTTAACGATATCATTCACTTCATCATCATCAAATTCATCACGAATTTCTCCAACGATTTCTTCTAAAATATCTTCCATCGTTAAAATACCTGCCGTTCCACCATATTCATCTATAATAAGACTCATATGTACATGTTCACGTTGCATTCTAATTAATGCATCACTGATACGTGTTGTCTCTGAAATCATTGGCAACTCATGTATATAGTTTGCTATTTTAATCGTTTTTCCAGAAGCGTATTCAGTTAAAAATTCTTTGACGTTAATAAATCCTTTAATGTGGTCTTTATCACCATCATCAGTAATTGGATAACGCGTAAATTGATGTTCTTTTATTGTTTCTAGTAATTCGTCTACATTAAAAGGTTCATTTAGTGTAATCATTTGAGTTCTAGGTACCATTATATCTTTTGCATGTCTTTCATCGAATGAAAAGATATTTTGCATATATGCCAATTCAGTTTGGTTGATTTCTCCACCATTATAACTATTGTTAATAATAATTTTGATTTCTTCTTCTGACATTGCATCAGTTTGGGCATCAGGATTTACACCAAACATTCTAATAATAACACGTGCAGAACCATTCATCAGCCAAATCAATGGTTTCATAATGTTACCGAAATAGAACAATGGTCTTGCATATACTAAAGCAAGCTTTTCAGTATGTTGAATCGCTATAGATTTAGGCGCTAATTCACCAAGTACTACATGCAAATACGTAACGATTATAAATGACACTGCAAACGAAATCGTCGTCGTTAATGCAGTTGGTAAATTGATTGCTTCAAATATTGGGTGTAATAGCTTTTCAAACGTTGGTTCACCAAGCCAACCTAACCCTAAAGATGTTACTGTTATACCTAACTGACAAGCAGAAAGATAATAATCTAGATTAGCAATCATCTTTTTTACTATTTTAGCAGGTTTATTTCCTTCATCTGCTAGCTGTTCAATTCTTGTTGCTCTAATTTTTACTAATGCAAATTCTGAACCAACAAATACAGTGGTTAATGCAATTAATAGAATAAATATAATCAAACTAATTATGGTCGAAGTTTCCAATTAATTCCCTATTTCTAGGGATTCACCTCCATGTTATATGTGTCACTCATGGGTAACACGCATTCAAATTTATCACTATGACTTAAATTACAACTACATGTTATCGCCTTCCCATTTAGACACCCCCAGAAAAAAATGTTATTGCTTCTATTTTATCATAATATAAAGTGCTTATGTTAACAGATTAAATCTATTGCATACATTTAATTATGATTATTTATTAGCTAAATGTGTGAACCTTACCTTGTTTTATTGTAGATTTTACATTCATATCATCATCTAGAATAACAAGATCTGCATCCTTATTTACTTTAATACTACCTTTTCTATCATCGATACCTAATGCAATGGCTTGATTTAAACTTGTTACTCGCCATAAATGATCTAATGTATCACCTGTAAATGATATTAAGTTACGTAACCCATGATTCATTTTTAAAATACTACCAGCAAGCGCACCATTTGCAAGACGTGCTTGTTGCGATTGAACAGTTACTTTTTGTCCACCCAAATCATATTCTCCTTCAGGCATACCTTTTGCACGCATTGCATCGGTAATTAAATAAAAACGTTCATTACCTTTCATACGGTAAGCAATAGCAACCGATGCCGGATGAGAATGTGTGCCATCAACAATCATTTCGGTATGTAGAGCATCATTCAACCATGCTGCTCCAAAAACACCTGGTTCTCTATGCTGGAATGGCGTCGCTGCATTATATAAATGCGTGACATGTTTAGCTCCTCGCTCAACAGCTTCGACTGCTTCTTCGTATGTTGCCACTGTATGACCAATTGAAAAAATAATGTCATCTTTATACGTTTCAAGCGCTTCTTTTGCACCTTCAACTTCAGGTGCAAACGTCATAATCTTTATTAATCTGTTAGCAGTCTCTTGAAAATGTTTAATTTTATCGATAAATGGGCGTACAACGTATTGCGGATGTTGAGCACCAACTTTATTTTCAGATATAAATGGTCCTTCTAAATGTATACCTACAATTTCCGCTGCATTGTGAACATCTTGCTCCGCTTCATATTTAGCAATATTTGTAAGTGCTTTATCTATTTTATCAGTAGATTGCGTCATTGTAGTGGCCAAGTATGATGTCGTCCCTTCAGATAACAAATTTTCGGATAGATATTTTAAGCCATCGTATGACCCATCCATTGCATCTTGACCATAACCACCATGAATATGTATATCAATAAAACCTGGTAATACATGATGACCTTTAGCATCAATCACTTGAATTTTATTTGTCGTATCATTATCAATTGCTGCTTTATCATCCCCTTCTCCAATTGCAACAATCTGTCCATCTTTCACATGAATGTAACCATTATCGATTTTGCCATCTTCAGTATAAACTTTGCCGTTATATATAATTAATTCTGACACGTATAAACCCTTCTTTATTTATAAATTTTCACTTTAAGACACTCATATTTTACTATATCTGCTTCGTTTGGCATAACTTTTTGCAAAATATTAAAAAAGTCTATACATTTGTGGTGTCTATTTCTTCATTCATTTATCTAAAAATAAAAACACCTTCATATCAATTCATAAAAACTGAATTAATAGAAAGTGTTTTTACAGCTTTGTATAAGCTACCGTTAACACGATGTATAAAACTAACATATATTCATTGAACTTACAACTTAATATGAAGCTCTTTGCTAACAATCATTTTACATCATTAAAACTACTCGTCCATTGATTTTGAAGCTTCGATTTCTGTTTCAGTTAACTTGGGTTTGATTAAACCGTAAATTAATGCTGAAACTAATGTACCAACTAGAAGTGCAATAAGAGTTTGAAGTAAGTGTGCACCATCCGTACCAACAATTACAATAATACCACCATGTGGCGCAGTAATTCGTGAACCTAAGCCTAAAGCAATTGCGCCACCTATACCTGAACCAATCATCATTGAAGGAATAACACGTAATGGATCGGCAGCTGCAAATGGAATCGCACCTTCTGTAATAAAGGACATACCCATCACATAGTTAGGGATAATTGAACCACGTTGTTCTTTTGTAAATTTACGTCTGAAAATTAACATCGCTGTCGCAATTGCTAACGGTGGAATCATACCACCAATCATTGCAGCTGTAATTGGTGCTGCATTACCTTCAATCAACGCACCTGTTGCAAAAACATATGCCGCTTTGTTGAATGGACCGCCCATATCAATTGCCATCATAGCGCCAATAACTAAACCTAATAATACAATATTAGAACCTGATAAATTGTTTAATCCATCTAATAACAAATGATTTAACCAAGATGCTGGTGGATTAAAGACATAAATCATCAATAAGCCTGTAGCTGTCACTGTCAATAGTGGGTAAATTAATGTTGGTTTTAATCCCTCTAATGCTTGTGGTAACTTACGTGTCATCGCTTTAACACCTTGTGTTAAGTAACCTGCTAAGAAACCTGCAATAATACCACCAATAAATCCTGAACCACCTGAAATTGCTAACATACCACCTACAAGACCAGCTGCAAAACCAGGTTTATCCGCAATACTACGTGCAATGAATCCAGATAAAATTGGAATGATTAACGCGAATGCACTTTTACTACCAATGTTCCATAGCTGCTCTGCAAACGCATTGTACTCTGAGCTTTTTGGTTTAAATGAGTCTACTCCAAATAAAAATACGATTGCCATTAAAATACCACCAGATATTACAAGTGGCAACATGTTAGAAACACCGTTCATTAAGTGTTTATAGAATGCTTTACCTGGGCTTAATTTTTCTTGACTGTCATTTGAGTTACCTTTTCTTTGACCATCACGGGCAACAAAAGGTTTACGACTTGTATCTAATGCTTTATTAATTAATTCTTCTGGGCGTTTAATACCATCTGCTACTGGTACTTCTACGACATTTTTACCATCGAAGCGATCCGTCTCAACATGAACATCAGCAGCAACAATGATACCTGTTGCATTTTCAATATCTTGTTCAGTTAAATGGTTTTTAATGCCGCTTGAACCATTCGTTTCTACTTTAATTTTAATACCCATCTTATCCGCTTGTTTTTTCAATGCGTCACGTGCCATGTACGTATGTGCAATACCTGTTGGACAAGCAGTTACTGCTAACACATATGGCTCATTAGATTGTTTAGATGATTGTTCTGCAGTTGCAACTTGTTGTGCTTCAGCTTCTGCCTCTTCTTCTTTTGTCACTTCATCATCAGCCTCATCTATGATCGCTAGTACTTCTTCAGGTGATGAAGCATGTAATAATTTCTCACGTACATTTTCATCCATTAAAATACCAGACAACTTAGCTAAAGCATCTAGATGTGTTTGGGCGCCACCTTCTGGCGCTGCAATCATAAAGAATAAGTGTGCTGGTTGCATATCCAAACTTTGATAATCTACGCCTGCTTTAGATTTACCAAACGCAATAGCTGGTGACTTAACTGCGGCCACTTTGGCATGTGGAATGGCAATACCTTCGCCGATACCAGTTGTACTTTGTGATTCTCGATTGTGAATCGCTTCCTTAAATGACGCGACATCACTTAATTTACCTGCTTTGTCTAATTGATTTACTAACTCATCAATAACACCATTTTTGTCATTTGCCATTAAATCCATTGCTATTGTATCTTTTGTTAATAACTCTGTTACTCTCATTATTTTCACTCCCCATCAAGTACGCTAATCGTAACTTGTGATTTTATTTTTTCTATAGCGTCCCGTGTTGCTAAGTCCTCATCAAATGCCGTGGCAGTACCGCATGCGACTGCTTGTTGGAATGCTTTTTCAATCGTTAAACCTGAAGCAATTCCAGCCACCATGCCTGCAACTGTACTATCACCAGAGCCAACTGTATTAACCACTTTCCCTTGTGGATTAACTGCTTTAATACTGATTTCTTTATCAATATAAATAGCACCATCACCGCCAAGCGAGACAATAACAGATTGCGCACCTTTATCAACTAACAAACGACCATATTTAATAACATCTGTGTCTGAGTTCACTGTTGTATTAAACATCACTTCTAATTCATCTTTATTAGGTTTAATAAATAGTGGATGATATGGTAAAACGCTTTCAGCCAATTCTTTTTCAGCGTCGACTACTAATTTAGCACCTGTCTGTGCTGTAATTTGTGCAATTTGCGCATACGCATCGCTTGGAATACTACTTGGTACACTTCCAGCAACAATAACTATATCTTCGCTTGTTGTATTTTTAATTTGTTGTAACAGTTGTTCAAATTGTGTTGACGTTATATGAGGACCCGGTGCATTGATTTCTGTTTCTTGTCCTGTTTTTAATTTCACATTAATACGTGTATCTTCATCAACTTCAATAAAATTCGATTGAATTGCACTGTTATTTAATGTATCTATAATGAATTTCCCAGGAAATCCACCTGCAAATCCCAAGGCAGTTGACTCAACATCCAATGTCTTTAAGACGCGCGAGACATTAATACCTTTCCCCCCAGCGAATTTATATGTTGCTGTTGCTCTGTTCAAACCATCAATTTTAAAATCATTCGTAAAAATGACATAGTCAATTGAAGGATTGAAAGTCACTGTATAAATCATAAAGTCCCTCCTATAAAGTGATACTTTTGTTGGTATTCTTTTAACGATTCTTGATTTAATGCTTTTTCAGATGTGATGATTGTCGTACTTTCTAGCAAAGGTACACGAGCAAAATATACTTTATTAAACTTAGAATGATCTATAAGTACAAATGATTGATTGGCTAATGACATTGCTGTTTGTTTAACTAATGCCTCTTGCTCATCGGGAGTAGTTAATCCAAGTTCAATATCTAATCCATTCATCCCGATAAAAGCTTTATCGAAACAATATCGTCTTAATATCTCCATAGCACTAGAACCAATCGTAGCAAGTGTATTTTCTTTAACTTGACCACCTAGCATAATTGTTTTAATACCTTTTTTAAGTAAAGCTTCTACATGTGTTAAACCATTGGTTACCACAATGATATCTTTCGCTTGAATATATTTAATTAGCTCCAATGTAGATGAACCAGCATCGATAAATAAGCATTCATTATCGTTGATTTGATTAGCTGCTATTTTAGCAATCATTTTCTTTTCATCAAGATTCGTTGCTAATTTTTCAGTTAAATTCGCCTCAACCATACGATTTTCTTTTAACATTGCACCACCATGCACACGTTGCAATTTCCCTAATTGTTGTAGTTTAGATAAATCTCTTCGTATTGTTGAAGCACTGCATCCAGTTCGATCTATTAGTTCTTGTAAAGTCAAAAAATCTTTGTGCGAAAGTTCTTCTAATATTAACTCGTGTCTTTTTTCTGTAATTATCATCATCACCCCATCTCACTCTGTATTATAATGAGTACGCTTTCACTTTTCAATCATAAATTACCAAAAACAATCACAAACAATCAAATTGTGACGATAAAATTACATTTTTATGTTCAAATACTCATTTGTAATGACTGTTTATGATCGTAAAATGCTAATTCAATCAAAAAGGAGTGTGGCAGAAATGAATTTTATAAAAATTTCATCTCTGTCACACTCCGAATCTTGCCCCATACTTTTTGTTGTTATTAATCATTCATGGATAACTGCTCCAATTTTGCCTTTAGTTATTGTAATCAAATCCTCAACAGCTATTGTGATTTGCATTGTTCGAAGCCCACCACTCACACTGATATGACTATAATTTTCACACGATTTGTCAACGACTGTTGGAAACAATGTTTTCATACCAACAGGCGAACACCCACCACGAATGTATCCCGTTACATTTTTCAAATTATCTAAAGGCATAAGCTGCAATTTCTTCTCTCCAACCAAAGCAGCTGCCTTTTTCATATCTAAAGTTTCACTTACTGGGATAACAAATACAAAATGTTCATGTTTTGTATTTTCTAGAACAAGCGTTTTAAATACTGTTTTAACATTTGCTTGTATGAGTTCTGCGACTTCTTGACCAGATAAATGTTCTTCTGGTACCTCAAAGCTATGAACTTCGTATTTAATTTTTGCACGATCAAGCATACGCATCGCGTTCGTTTTCTTATTTTTAGCCATTTCAACACCTCATTTATACTTCTTCAGAACTATATTAACATTTTAAAATACATTACGGATTGGTTGATTTTGACATAACATTTACATCATTTTATAAGTTGATTTCACCTTTTTAAATTAAATTATTGCAAAATAAAAACAGTATATCCAATTAGAATACACTGTTCCATTATTATTTCGTTATTATGCCTTGATTTGAAATACTTACATGTTGCTTACTAGTTGAATTATCATTGGAATAAACATAATTATATCCATGATTTGTCTTAGAAATTCTTTCTAAACCATAATTATCATTGATATGCTTATCTGCATAACGATCAGCAATAACTTGGCACTCTTGTTCGTTAAAAGAATTTGATTTATTTGCATTCACACGATGTTTAAAATGATTTTGCTTTTTCATATTTTCATTCACTTCAGATGCTTTAGCAGTATGAATATTGAGAATATCCATTTTCTTTTTATAAGTATCTTCAGTTGATACATTTATCGCGTTAAGCGTATTAATTGTTTTATGTACCTTAGCAAGCGCATCTTCATTTGTTGCTAATATTAATAAACCAATTAAACAAACGGTTAATATTACAGCAACAAAGCCTAAAAATAAATTTTTTACTGTCATCCCCTTACCCACATTTCCTTACTCATTTTTTATCATCTTAACACATTAACGTTAATGAATTAGGTATGTGGATTGCAATTTAAAAAGAATGTAATATTTGTAACATGTTTATTACTCAAAATCATTTTTTGTTACATATAACATTTAAATATAAAGAGTAAAACATTTAGTCAATCGAATCTTTTTAAATGTAAAGCATCGAATTTTCTTAATAAAATTCATAAGAAAAACGATGCTAATCATTCATAATATTACGCTTTACTTTATATCAATATACACCAAAATACTTATGCTACATATTTTGTTCTTTCAATTTTGCTCTATGTTGCTTTTCAATTAAAACAATAACAACACCTGCTAATGAAACACCTATAGCCATATAAATTGGTGCTTCAATGTGTACATCAAATAACGCACCTGCGATTAAAGGACCTATGAAATTACCCATACTAGTGAATGTCGAGTTCAATCCGCCTGCAAAGCCTTGCCTTTCTCCAGCAATATTAGAAAAATAATTTGTAATGGCTGGTCGTATCATATCAAAACCTATGAAGACAACAAAACTGATTAACATTATTGACCAATAGCCATTAGCAAAAACTAATAATATTAAGACAACAACTGAATATAATAATGACCAAGCTATAAATGTTAACTCTGAGAAATACTTCATAAATTTATCGAAGAAATAGATTTGGAAAAGTGCCCCAAATATACCGCCACCCGTAATAGCAATCGAAATATCTTTAGGTGAATAATTTACCTTGTCAGCTGTGTATAGTGAATACAATGTTTCAAATGCAGATAAACCAAACGATAATACAAGTGTTAAAATAACTGGTGTAATAAACACTTTCCAGTTAATTTTCGTTAGCAATTGTGGCTCTAACTTTTGGAAACCACTTGTCGTAGACTTTTTCGGATCGTGAATCAATACAATTGACATTATAAATGCTAGAATACCTAATGCTCCTGCAAAGTAAAATGGCATACGATGTGAAACTTCTGCCATAAATCCACCAATCCCTGGTCCTAAAATGAATCCAGAATTGATAATCGCTGACATGTAGCCAAAGTTTTTTGCTTTTTGATGGCTTGGTGAAATGTCAGCTATTAAACCTGTCACACCAGGCATTACCATACCAGCACTCATACCACCAATCACTCTCGATAACATCAATACCGAAAAATTGTGGCCAACTGCAAACATAAATTCTGACACTGAAAACAAAATTAATCCTATACATATAATTAATTTCTTCCCTAATTTGTCAGCTAGCGTACCACCAAACGGCGATATAATCATTTGAGATAACGCAAAAGCAGCAACTAGTAATCCTAAATCACTACCAGTTAATCCCAAATCTTTTAAATAAACAGGCAAGACTGGTATTACTAAACCGATACCTAAAAAAATCAAGAAAATATTAAAATATAAGACAAAAATCTGTTTATTCATATGCTCACCTCTTTTTTCTCCATGTCATGCTTAAAGCTGTTATTCTTCTTTTCCACGACAGATTGCAATTCATGCTAAATATTCGTAAAAAGTTTCTATATTGTATTACAACATTGCTACATTTGACAATATTTTTTCTTTGTAATTATCACTATTTTCCATTTAATTGTATAATTAATGACATATTAAAATAAAGGGGATTGATCATATGAAATTGCAAAAAAGTAATCATACTATACTACTAGTGTTGGAAAAAGGAGAAGATATCGTTGAATGTATAACAACCTTTGCAGATGACCAAGACTTAACATTTACATCTGTCAGCGGCATTGGTGCATGTGATGACGTTGTATTAAAATTTTTCAATTTAACAACGAAACAATACGAAGAAAAACATATTACTGAGCCACTGGAATTGACGAGCTTATTAGGTAATATTTCTCGTCTAGACAATGGTCATTTTGCACATTTGCATGCTACTTTCGGTACTCAATCATATGAAACTTTTAGCGGACATCTCGCTAAAGCAATTGTTTCTGCAACTGCTGAAATCATTCTTACTGTAACTGATTTGGACATTCAACGTTCATTCAAAGATGCAGTCGGTTTAAATTTACTTGATCCTCAATAGCACTTTACTTTTTAGTTGAATCAAATTTTATTACAAGTTATCATAAGTGCTTAATCATAAATGCATTCTCGTTTATTAATATACTTCAACGAGTTAAATTAAATTTTTAATTAGGAATTGAATGCGTTTATAACTATCACATTTGAATGAATAACTTTTTCATTAGAAAGTAGTGTTTATTATTGATGCAATCTCGATACATCGCTAGAATTTACTTTTTAATTTTATTTATCGTCTCCCTTTTTGAGACTAAAATTTTTCAATTTATGACTTTAAATTTGTTTTTAGCATATATACCTTTTGAGCTTAGTCTATTATTACGATTATTCAAACCGAATAAAAAGTATGAATGGCCACTCTTTATCATATATAGTTTTATATTTGTGTTACTTTTACCAAATACATTTTATATGGTAACTGATTTAATCCATTTGAACCAATTTCAATTCAACTTTTACGCAGGACTAAATTTAAGTGAGTGGAAATACTTTACCTATTTACTGCTTGGTGTCTTCTTAGCGGTTTATGTGATGATTTTAATCTATTTTGAAATACTAACATTGACTTCTCACCGTTGGCTTAATAGATTAATTGTTGTCGTGCTAATGTTTTTAAATGGATTCGGAATTTATATTGGTCGTTTCTTACGCTTACATTCCGTTTATTTCTTTAATGAGCCCTTACATGTTCTAAATCACATTCTAGAAAGTCTAACGCTTAAAACTGCTATGTTTGTATGTTTTATGGTTGTCATGCAAGCAGCAATTCTATTATTTGGAAAAGGAGTGCGTTTGAACAAGTGACAATAAATATAATCGTTTTAATAGTATCTATCATTGTCTTTCAATTGATTATTGGACACATATGGCATGATATTGGTTTAAGTTATTTAAGAAGTATCTTACTCATGATGCTGCCATTTGGACTAGGTGTATTTATACAACAAGTGTCGTATTACGAACGACAATATCCTAAATGGCAAGTGCCTCAAAACATAAAAGTTAGATTGAAATATATTTATCTCGCTACGTTTTTAGAGTATGTCGTACTATACCTCACTTTATTTACGGACATACTAAGATAACATCAAATTAATAAGAAAACTAAATACAACTTATATATTTGAGGAAAGCCAATTTCTATCACATCAATAATAGAAATTGGCTTATTTATATTGCTTAAGAACTTTATATTCTGCTCCAGATTTTACTCATGCCAGATCTATCAATTGAGCCGAATTAGTCTAGCGCTTTAAATGTAGCTAAAACTTGTGTACGTTTTTCTTGATGATCTACCATTTGTCTTGGATAATGACTACCTAATTCAATCCCCTGTTCAAAAAGGTTGGACTCATTGCGTTGTGTATCATGCAAATATTTTGCATCAATTTGATTAAAAATCGGAAGATATGTTTTGATATACAAAGCTTTAGCATCAAAGCGTTCACTCTGTCTTATTGGATTAAACATTCTAAAATACGGCACTGCATCCGTACCTGTAGAAGCAGACCATTGCCATCCATGAATATTTGATGCTGCATCATAGTCAATAAGGTGCTTTCTAAAGAATTTTTCTCCCCATGTCCAATCTATAAATAAATCTTTGGTTAAAAATTGCGACACAACCATTCTCATTCGATTATGCATAAAACCAGTTTGTGTCAATTCCATTATTGCTGCATCAATGATTGGAAATCCTGTTTGCCCTTCGCACCATACATTAAAATCCGCTTCATTTTGCGACCATTTTATCTGTCGATATTTAGGTTTGAAAGCTTGGTATGAGGTTTCTGGATACTGTGTCATTAACACATAATAAAATTCTCTAAAAATGAGTTCACGTATAAATGCTTCATAGTTTGCCTCATCTTCATCATAACGCGCCAATAAATCATTAAAAATTTCAATAATATCTAATAATCCATATGCTAAAGCAACACTTAGCTGACTTGTTAACACTTCAGGTAAATAGTCTCTTCCGCTTTCGTAATTCTGTATATCTTGATCTAAAAAATGTTGCCATTTATTCTGTTCAATTACTTGTGAGGATCCAAACGCTATGTCATCAAACACTAAATCATCAGGTGATGCAATGACAAAGTCTTCGAATGATTTTAAATCATAGTGATATACGTCTCTATGCCTCAAGTAAGGTCGCCATTTTTTATAGAAACTAGTAAAAACTTTGTATGGCTCCCCTTGTTGATTCATTGTTTTACTCGCTTTAAAGTAATGATTCCCACGTATCAAAGTAACGGCAATGCGTGCTTCATTGAATAAAGAACGTTGATGTAAAATATCATATTCTTCAAGATGATAACTCATAATATCACCCGCAATCACTACTTCAGATATATTGTTTTCTTTACAAAATGAAATGATATCGTCATAAGACATGACATAAGGTGTGAGCTTTTCTGCGTGCAACGATTGGTAAAAGCGCTGCAAAGTACCGCGATAAAACTGTGCTTTCAAATCAGAAGCTGAAGACATGTCCTCTTCCGGAATGATAAAATAACATGCATCAATGTCTTCTTTTTGTTGATAAATATATTCAAATAATGGATTGTGTTCCATTCGAAACATTCGATTTAATAACACAGCAATTGCCATAAACAAAACACCCTTCAATTATCTTTTTATTTTATTAAGCTTTTTGTCACTTTAAAATAACCTAGATTCTTATTTATATTTTTAATTAAAGCAAACCTAACCATTTCCAATAAGTCATACTAAAAACTATCACTAGAATATACCCTACAATTGTCAATGGTATACCTGCCTTCAAGAAATCTTTAACCGTAAAAGTACCAGTGCCATAAGCCAACATATTTTGAGGTGCACTAACAGGTAATAAGAAACCAAAACTAATAACAAATTGTTGAATTAAAACAAATCCTATAGACTGGTCTCCTAAGTGTAACGTAGAGGTTAGCGAAATAAAAACAGGTATTAACGCTGATGATAAACTTGTTGCACTCGCAAAGCCCAAATGAATCAATATATTAAAAAGCGTGATAAGTGCTATTGTCGCGATAATAGGTAAATGTTTTAAACCTAAAACACCAAAAGTTTGATCACTTAACCATTGAGCTGCACCTGTTTTCAAAAGAACGTTACCTAGTGAAATACCTACACCAAACACGATAATTGTCCCCCATGGTATTTTATTTTCAACATGTTTCCATGTCATGACACCAATTTTCGGCATTAACATAACACCTAAAGCAATAATAGTAATGGATGCAGAGTCAATCGGATGTAATACTTTTTCAGTTGACCAAAACAGTAATAATAACATCGATATAACAATTAAACGCCATTCACGTGCGCTAACGGGGCCAAGTTTATGCAATTCTTCTTTTATTAAATCTTTACCACCTTCTATTGTATTAATTTCTGGAGGCATCACTTTAATCATGATGAAATATAAAGCTATGGACATAACTATGGACCAAGGCGCTGCATATAAGAACCACTCGCCCCATGAAACATCAAATCCTAATTGATGGTTTATAAAATTAATCGCTACGATATTTTGTGCTGCCGCCGTTTTGATACCAATATTCCAAATTGACACAGCTTGTACTGAAGTAATTATTAATAAAGACGCTAACTTGCTATCTTTGGAAACTTTAAATGCCGCAATCATACCCAGCAAGATTGGTACAACTGCCCCTGCTCTAGCTGTTGCAGAAGGAACGAAAAATGCAAGTACAATTGAAACGATAATTGCTCCAATAACTATATTTCTAGTTTTATTACCAACAATTGATAACACTAAAAGAGCTAGTCTTTTATGCAAATTCGTTTCTTGCATAGCAGCAGCCAAAAATAATGCGGCTGCAACGAGAGCTACAGCTGAAGTTGCAAATCCACTAAACGCTAATGATAATGCATGATTAGTTCCTAGAAGGTCACTTCCAGCTAAAACAGCACTGCCACTTTTCGGATTACCTAGCTTCTCCCCTAAATTTTGAACCGGGCTAAATCCTAAAAGTAATATCATTAAGCCAATAATTAAAGTTGCTGACACCGGATATGATACAGCTTCCGTTACCCACATAATAACTGCAAAAGCTAAAATAGCTAGTACTGCCTTAGCCATTATCGGCAGACTTGAAGGTGCCGGGAGTAATAGTACAACTATAAGTATTATAAAACTCATGACAATCCAAAATGGCTTGTATTGCTTTTTTGTCTTTTCTTTCTTTTGTTGTTCATGTTCAACTACATGTTTTTCTTCTGACATAACAGTCACCCCTTTGTTTAATCTTAATTTAATTATAACAATTTTTTAAAACATACATTTTTAATTTATGCAAAATACACAATTTTATCGAAATATTTTGTAAATAATATTGCTAGGTGAAGAGTTATCTCGGTTAATTACAAAACGATATCTAAGTTTAAATATTAGATCATAAAAAAACTATCTACTGAATATCCTCATAGCATCATTTTTCTAAGCAAAAGTTAAACTTAGTTAGATAAAATGCAAATGAGATTATTGTAGATAGTCTCTTTTTAATATTTAAAAATGATTAATGCCATAAACATAAATAATTCCAAAGAATGCCACGCCACTAAGCACTGTTAATATAAGACTTAGTAACAATGTGCGTTTATAATGTTTAATAAATGCTATGAACAAAATGACTACATTATACGCAAAGAAAAGTCCGAATAATGTCATTGTTATTTTCAAATCAGAATAGAAAATATTTAATAGTAATACAATGACTGCATAAATTAAATACGGAATAACTATAAATTTGCGTTCAAATCTTAATTGTTCGAAACGTTTATCTTCGTTTGTCATGATATGCTCCTTTATGATTTAAAAGTAAATAAGTTTACGGAATATCTTGTCCGATAATAGCGGTGTAAATGTCAAACCACGACTGATCATCTAAATTAAGTTGTAGCCCTTCGATTGCTTGATCAATACGCTTTAACTGACTTGTTCCAAGTATCGGCATGATACTATGCGGTATTTTTACTAACCATGCTATCATCACAGCTGTGTCACTCACACCATATTTGTCAGCTATTGATTGAACAACTTTCATAATACGTTGCGCTTTAATATCTTCCTTGTCGAAAATTTTACCGCCTGCAAAAGGACTCCAAGCCATAATTTGAACATGGTTTTGATACATTGAATCCATTGTTCCATCTTGTAAACTATCAACGTGATATGGCGATAATTCTAATTGATTGATGCTAATATGTAGTCTTTCTTTCATAATATATTGATTTAACAATTGGTATTGTGAATGATTAAAATTCGACACCCCGAATGACTTCAACTTACCTTGTTTAACAAGTTTAGTTAATGCATCAGCAACTTGTTCTGGATCCATCAATGGTGAAGGACGATGAATGAGTAGACTATCTAAATAATCTACATTCAAATTGATTAATGACTGTTCAACAGATTTCACGATGTGCTTACTACTCAAATCATAACGATGTCCATTTGTAAAATCAAATTGCTTAGAAGGCAAAATGATACCACATTTCGTAACAATTTGAATTTTATTTCTTAATTCGGGTGATAAATCCAAAGCATTACCAAACAGTGATTCACATTGATAATCCCCATAAATATCAGCATGATCCATCGTTGTAATTCCACGTTCAACTAATTCATTTATAAAATAATTTAACTCTTTCGCAGTCATCTTCCATTCATTTGCACGCCAAAAACCTTGTACAAGCCTAGAAAAATGAACATAGTGATTAATCATTATTTGTTCCATATCTCATCCACTCCATCCCTCAATGTCACAAAATATTCACAATAAAAGTATTAAGAAATTAATGTGCTATTTCCGTTAAATTGAAACAACACATTTTCTGATTTACGTAAATTGTAGCATATCCAATTGATTACGTATGTGATTTGTATCTAAAGTTTCACCAATAATAACAATCGTTAATGGTAATTGCATGCCAATTATTCCATAGTCTGGTAAACCATATGCATATTGAAATTCATAAATTGCATTTGGTTGATCTCTAAATGACACATAACCTTTCAAACGTAGAACAGATTCCGGTAATTTCATTATAAATTGATAAAACAATTGACGATCAATCGGACCTGTAAACGTGTAAGTCATACTTTTAATCCCATGATGATGGTGATGATGAGACGATATCTCTCTGTCTTTAACAGTTAAGTCCAATTCTTCCAACGAAACTTTTCCATAGGTTGTTTTATATGTTGGAATACTTGCACAAATCATACCTAATTGCTTATCAATTCTCTCAAGACGGTCATCAGTTATAAGATCAATTTTATTAATAATAATCATGTCACTTAGTTTCAACTGATCTTCCATCAGCGAAACTGTATTTTCGGTATATTGATGACGTTCTAAAAATCGAGTCGCATCTAATACACCATAAATAATCGGCTTTTCAAAGAAATTAACGATTTGCGGATCTTGACATGCAACTAGTAATTCCAAAGGATGCGCAATGCCTGTCGCTTCTATGATGACATGATTAACGTCCCCTTTTAAAGCAATGGCTTTTAGTTCATAGACAAGTTCTTGTTTAAGATCGCAACAAACACAACCATTAATCAATGAATGGACTTCAATTTCATTTGAAATACTATTGCTATCAATATCAAAAGTACCGAATTCATTCATGATGATTTTAATTTTCTCATCATTTTTTAATAATTCACTAATATAATGTGTCAGTAACGTGGTTTTACCACTACCCAAAAATCCGTTAATTATGGATATTCTTATTTTTTCATCTTTATTATTTTTCATTTTATATTCTCTTTTCTATTACAGTTATTTTTAAAAATGATAACATATATATTAAATTATCTTTTTGCTTGATTTAATCAAAAATATCTTCTAAACTTTAAACATACTTTAATTTTAGCATGGCATTGAATCAAAGAAAGTTGTGAATTAATAAACAATCAACTTTTTAATGATTACCAATCCGAAAAGAGAAAAAAACGGATAGTATGTCTGGAGGAGAACTTTAATGTCTGATCAACATAATTTAAAAGAACAGCTATGCTTTAGTTTGTACAATGCTCAAAGACAAGTTAATCGCTACTACTCTAACAAAGTTTTTAAGAAGTACAATCTAACATACCCACAATTTCTTGTCTTAACAATTTTATGGGATGAATCTCCTGTAAACGTCAAGAAAGTCGTAACTGAATTAGCACTCGATACTGGTACAGTATCACCATTATTAAAACGAATGGAACAAGTAGACTTAATTAAGCGTGAACGTTCCGAAGTCGATCAACGTGAAGTATTTATTCACTTGACTGACAAAAGTGAAACTATTAGACCAGAATTAAGTAATGCATCTGACAAAGTCGCTTCAGCTTCTTCTTTATCTCAAGATGAAGTTAAAGAACTTAATCGCTTATTAGGTAAAGTCATTCATGCATTTGATGAAACAAAGGAAAAATAATTAACTTTTGTCATGACAATTAAAGTAATGTTTAGAATTTATTAAGAATAGAAAAACAATTAGCACGCGTAAGCTTGTTAGTTAAAAAACTGCTTGAAAGGTTTCTTAGCCTATCAAGCAGTTTTTTTATGCATTATATTGAATCATATTCCATAAAGCACCTTGATTAGCGAGTAATTGTTGATAGTTTCCCTTTTCAACTATTTTACCATTTATCATCACAATGATGGTCTCAAAACGTGACAATAAAGTTAAATCGTGTGTAGCAACAATTAATGTTTCTGCATGTGCTTCAATTAAATCCATAACTTTTAAACTATTTTGTTTATCTAATGCAGTTGTTGGTTCATCTAAAATCCATGTTGATGCAGTATCTTTTAATAACATCCTTGCAATCGCTAAACGCTGAATTTCTCCGCCAGATAATGTATGACCATCTAAGTCAATTTGACGTTCTAGTGCCAAATGTTCTAAGTCTAATTGCTTAAATATTGCTTGCACCGCTTCATCTTTTTCATCGGTAAATAAATTTTGACGTATTGTACCGTCAAATAATTGTTGAGATTGTAGCAAGACATTTAACGATTTAAACTTATCTTTGTCATCTATTTCAAACATATCCATATTTTCGAAACGAATAGAGCCACTATCTAATTGATATAACCCAGCCATAATTTGTAGTAATGTACTTTTTCCTGAACCAGAAGGCCCCACAATCGCAATCTTTTCGCCTCTATTAACATTAAAATTAATATCCGACAACACATACGTTTGCTGGTTCCAATACTTAAAACTAGCGTCCTTAACTTCATAAATGTTCGTTGCATCATACTTATCATTAAGACGGTTTTTTCCATTAGTAGAAGGTACAGATATCACTTCATTAATATCATGCAATGCTTGGTCAGTATCCGCTTTATAATACGCGACATTTGTCATTGGTACAGCTTGTTCAAATAAAGTTAAGACCATTAAAACTATACTCGTCATATAAATAATATTTAGTTGGCCTGCATTAATTTGAATTAATCCTAGAACTAAACTACCAAAAATCGAAAGCATAGCAATAATATTTAATATAAAATCATAAATCGTTAAAAAGCGTTGCTCTTTAAGTTGTAATTTATCAAAATGATTTAATTTAGCCATCAAATTATCTCGATAATGATTAATTTGATTAAATCGACGTAGTTCATCCATACCAGCTTTATAATCATAAAAATGATTTAAAAATCGGGCCTGTTCATTAGCTGCATGTTTCTTTAAAGTACGTGCTTTTTTTGAGCTTAACCAAGGAACAACGAGTAAAGTATACAACATGCTAACCATAATCAATAGCGCATGGCTGATTGAAATGAACGCCAAAACTATTACTGTAACTAGCGCTGTCAAACCGATAACGACTGGTGGATAATAAACACGTAAATATATATTTTGTAATGCCTCAACACGACTAATCATACGTGAAATTAAATCACTAGAACTCAGTTTACGGTAAACATTAGGAATGACATTTACTAATTTACCGAAAAACTGTACCCGAATATCACGTAGCATTGTAAATGTAGCTTTATGAGAAATAAGGCGCTCTACGTATCGAGTAATAGCTCTTAAAAACCCAAACAATTTTACTGTAACGACTAAAATCATCAGAGCGTATAGTGGCGCACCAAGTGCACTTTGTGTCACCATATAACCACTTAAGAAAAACATGGCGAGCGCAACTAAACTTCCACAAACACCAACAACTATAGCTAACAATAAATCCTTATCTACTTGAAATTTTAGTCGTGTTTTCATAAGTCATCACCATTTTCTGTTATATTTACTGAAATATTGCGATCATCAGCAATCAGTCTTCCATTTTCTATATACAAGCGTCGTTGTAAATGGCGAATTGTATTATCTCTATGTGCAATGACAATCATCGTTGTATCTTTAAAATGTTGAAACAGAACGTTCTGAATCATGTGTTCTGTTTGAATATCTAAACCAGTTGCAGGCTCATCAAATATAACGAGATCTGGCTTCATAACTAAAAGACGGCAAAGTTCTATGCGTCTCATCTGTCCACCAGATAACATTTCGCCTCCTTCACCTATTATTGTGTTAATGCCTTTTGTGAAAGATTGCACTTTGTCTAATAAACCTACTTCGTCTAGCACTTCTTCAATAGTATTATTTTCTATATCTTTAAACATCGTAATATTCTCTTTTATAGAAGCACTGAAAATATATGGCTGTTGACTAAGTATTCCTATATTTAAATCACGCTGGTTTGTACTTATAGTACCTATTGTTGGCTGATAAACACCTGCAATAAGATGTGTCAAAGTGGATTTACCTGCCCCGCTTGGACCTACAAGTGCAATTTGATCACCTTTAAATATTTCCAAATTTAAATCATTTAATACCAATCTATCAGAATCATCATATCGAAATGATATGTCTGTTAACTGAATAAATGGCTTTTGGTTTTCCTCATACTTTAATAGAAATTCATTATTATAGTTCGGTTGTTCTAAAAACTCAAACACAACGTCACTGGCACCTTCACTTTGTTTTCCAGTATGGAACGCTTGCCCTAAGTCCTTAATTGCATTATAAAATTCAGGCGCTAAAATAATCGCAATTGCCGCAGTTTTAAAATCAATATTATGAAATACTACTAAGCTTAGCGTTGCTTCCAATGCAACCAATCCAATACCTAACATACTTATAAATTCGAGCATTAATCCCGATAAAAAAGCACTGCGTAAAATGCGCATTGTTAAAGTTCTAAACTGAGTACTATCGTCGTAAATATGCTTCTCTGTTTGCTCTGTACGATTAAATAGCTTTAACGTCACTAAACCTTTAGCAATATTTAAAAACCGTTGACTAAATTGATTCAAATAAGTCATTTGATCTTTTGACTCATCTCGCGTTTTCAAACCGAAAATAATATAAAACAAAGGAATAAATGGTGCAGTTATTAACATAATTAATGCGGTATTGAAATGGATGAAAAACATTGCAATGATTATGATGAGCGGAACCATCATTGATTTGAACACTTGAGGCAAATAACTCTTATAAAAAGGTGCTAGACCATCAATGTTTTCTGTGAGTATAGTCATTTGTTCACCGATTGGATGACCATTATTTTTATAAATAACCCGCTGTCTAAGCATATGCTTAACTTTAAATGCTAATGTATCACCTAACCATTGATTTAGAAATTGCACAGTTGCTCTTAAAAGTAAAACACCTAATAAAATAAATAATACAATCCATAAACCTTGAAATTGATGTCTTATAATTTTAGCTAAAAAATCTGCTATTAAAATATTTTGCGTTATAACGATTATGCCGAGACCAGTACTGACCAAGAACATGAGTACCGGAAAAATTTTATATTGAAACAGTATTGTTGTTAATTTTTTCACAATTATATCACCTAAACCTATTATAAAAGGTTTTCCTTAAAATCAAATTAAATAGCTCAATAAAATATTGTAGTTTTACATGTAAAAGAAAATGAATATATACATCTTTAGTCTAGTATTATAACTATAACTAGCATGTCTTTAAATGAATATGCTATCATGATATGGTAATTTTGATATTTAAATAAATTAAATTGAGTAATGAAAGTGGGTACATTATGTTTATCATTGAATTAATAAAAGGTATTATCTTAGGGGTCGTCGAAGGATTAACAGAATTTGCACCTGTTTCCTCTACTGGACATATGATCCTAGTTGATGATATGTGGTTAAAATCATCTGAATTTTTAGGTTCTCAGTCAGCATTTACATTTAAAATCGTCATCCAATTAGGATCCGTCTTTGCAGCAGCATGGGTGTTCCGCGAACGCTTCTTAGAGATTTTACATATTGGTAAACACAAACATGTTGAAGGAGATAACGATCAACAAAGACGTTCAAAGCCAAGACGTTTAAATTTATTACATGTATTAGTGGGTATGGTGCCAGCAGGTATTTTAGGCTTACTATTTGATGATTTCATCGAAGAACATTTATTTAGTGTGCCAACTGTTATGATTGGCTTATTCGTAGGTGCTATCTATATGATTATTGCTGATAAATACTCAGCTAAAGTTAAAAACCCACAAACAGTAGATCAAATCAGTTATTTCCAAGCATTTGTAATTGGTATTTCTCAAGCAGTAGCTATGTGGCCTGGTTTCAGCCGTTCAGGCTCAACAATTTCAACTGGGGTATTAATGAAATTAAATCATAAAGCAGCATCGGACTTTACATTTATTATGGCTGTTCCAATTATGTTAGCAGCTAGTGGTTTATCTTTATTAAAACATTATCAAGATATTCAGATTGCTGATATACCTTTTTATATTTTAGGCTTTTTAGCTGCATTTACTGTTGGACTAATTGCAATCAAAACATTCTTGCATCTAATTAACAAAATCAAACTAATTCCATTTGCCATTTACAGAATTGTATTAGTAATCTTTATTGCTATACTTTACTTCGGATTTGGCATTGGTAAAGGTATTTAATTTCCTTTTAAAATATAGACTGTCAATTAAGGAATCACTTGATTGGCAGTTTTTATTGTCTTCTTTTAAAAAACATCTGAAATACTTAATAGTGATTCACTACTATCATCGTTTATATTGATGTATCATAGGGTATGTAAAATTAATAAAGTAATTATGGAGGCAAGATCTATGGATAAGAAAAAAGTCATCAAATTTATGATTAATGTATTACCAATTGTATTGGTACCGTTAATTGTTGAACGTAAACGTATCAAACAACATCCGGACGTACAAAAAGTTACAGATGCTACAAGTAAAGTTGCTTCAAAAACATCTGCAGCAATCAGTAACACAGCGAGTGATGTTAAAGAATATGTCGGCGATAAAAAACAAGATTTTGAAAATAAACGTGAACTTAAAAAGTTTGCTAGAGAACATGATCCTGCCTATATTGAGAAAAAAGGCGAAAAATTAGCTAAACAAAATCGTAAAGACGCTGATAAAATGAATAAAATACTTCAAAAAAATATCGAAAAGCGTCATAAAGAAGAGCAAAAAGCCCGCGAAAAGAATGAAATACAACGTATTAAAGATATGAAAAAATCACAAAAATACGAAGAAAAAGCAGGCTTAACACCTAATAAATTAGATGAGAAAACTGAGAAAAAAGGCGATAAACTAGCTGAAAAAAATCGCAAAGAAATCGCTAAAATGAATAAAAAGTTACAAAAAAATATTGAAAAACGACACAAAGAAGAACAAAAACGCCAACAAGAAGCTGATAAAGCACGCATCAAGTCATTTAAAAAATATAAAGATTATGTTGCCAAAAGCGCCTCTCAACAAAATAAAGAAAACAATACAGAGGCATAATTGTGACACATATTATTATTGATGGAGATGCTTGTCCTGTTGTTGATTCTATTATAGATTTAACAACTGAGACAGGCATTTTTGTGACAATTATTCGGAGCTTCAGCCATTTTTCGAACCAATTATATCCTCCACATGTATCAACATTATATGTTGATGATGGACCAGATGCAGTTGATTACAAAATTGTTCAATTATCAACGAAGGATGATATCGTAGTCACTCAAGATTATGGACTCGCAAGTTTATTAGTCGACAAAGTCTTAATTGTCATGCATCATAATGGGAAGATATACAATTCCAAAAATATTCAACAACTATTAGATAAACGATATATGAATGCACAAATTAGAAAACAAGGTGGTCGCCACAAAGGTCCCCCACCTTTTACAAAGCAAGATCAAAAAGTGTTTGAACAATCACTATTAAAAGTCATTCATCGAATTAAGGAGCTGGATTAACATGAAACGAATCGCAGTTTATTGTGGTGCAAGCAAAGGTCATGACCCTTCATATGTACAAAAAGCATACGATTTAGGTAAATATTTTGCTGAACAAGGTTATGAATTAGTATTTGGTGCAGGGTCAATTGGCATTATGGGTGCCATTCAAGATGGTGTATTAGATCATGGCGGCAAAGCTATTGGCGTCATGCCTAAAATGTTAGATGAACATGAAATCACAAGCCAACGTTTAACTGAATTAATTTTAGTTGATTCTATGCATGAACGTAAAAATAAAATGGCAGAACTTGCAGATGCATTTGTCATGGCTCCTGGTGGCGCAGGTTCACTAGAAGAATTTTTCGAAATGTATAGTTGGGCTCAAATAGGTATCCATGAAAAGCCTATTGCCATTTATAATATTAATGGCTTTTTCAATCCACTACAAACAATGATTGACCATATGATTGAGGAAGGTTTTATTGATCCTAAGTATCGTGCTCTTGCACCGTTATGCGACACTAAGGAATCATTAATTGAATCAATATTAAATTTCAAACCTCTGGGTACTCGTTCATACGATTAATCATTCTAAGGTTAAAAAATAAACAAACACCCCTAATATTGTTATCATCAGCTAAACAATGTTAGGGGTGTTTGTTACGCTTATGTATAAATTTTTCACTTTCGAAGATTAATGTAATAGCGCACTTGCCTTTTTAATAAATGATACTTACTTAGATTGGGTAATTCGAAATGATCATACACTATCATGCCAATTTTTTCCATTACACGTTGTGAAGCTTTATTTGCTTCTGCTGTAAAACTATAGACATCGTATATTTGATGTTCTTCTGCTAACTTCAATGTTGCCTTTGCGCCTTCAGTTGCTAATCCTTTTCCCCAAAATTCTGGCAACAAGCGCCAACCTATTTCATAAAGCGGTAATTCTTTAAATGGATAATCGCTTGTTTCTGGAATATAATTCAAACCTATAAAGCCTATCCATTGATGGGACTCTTTATCTTCTACAGCAAATAATCCAATGCCATAATCTTTAATAACCGCATCCATAGTTCTCATATCTAATTCTGAACGACGATAACTCAATAAACTTGGAAAATATTTACGTACGTCATAATTCGCATTCATTTTTTGAAAAGGTAACAGATCATCTTCATGCCAGTCTCTTAATATTAAACGCTCTGTTTCACAATAAATCATCGATTGACACTCCTATATAATTTCTCAATAAAAAACACAAAATCGATATTTTGATCAACTTTGCGTTTTAGATAGCAGTTTATTTTGATTTAGAAATATAACTTATAAGTTCAACATGAACTGGCACTTCTTTTAAACGTGCTCTATCTGATTTCAGCGCAGTAAAAGTTGCATCTATAAAATCTTGTTGATGGTTTAAACGATATGTAGCAACAAAAGTATCTGTATCGGACTCAAAGTTTGGTAAATGTGCAATTACACGCTTAATTTCGCCAGTAGAATCAGCAATCGTATGTCCTGTAATATTTTCTAATTCTCTACCTAATTCTGGCAAAGTAATATCTTGACCCTCTAAAATTCTAAAATCTTGTTCATGCATGCCGTTTCTCTCCTTTATTAATTACGTTGTCTATTTTTACGTTCTGTTTCAATCATGACCACATTTTAATTAATACATACCCTTAAAATAAGGTTTAAAACGCTGTACCTTTCATCTATAACAAGTAAGCAATTCGATTATGATTGGTGTTTGTCATTAGCTTTTTGATCTTTATCTGCTGATGTAGGCTTTTTGTGATTATCTTTATCCGATGACTTAGTTTGATCTTTTGATTGCTTATCTTGTGATGCCTCTTTATCTTTATCTTTGTCTTTATTTTTGTCTTCGTCTTTTTTATCATCCTTGTTATCTTCTTTTGAAGGTTTTAAATCTTTCACTTCTTTTTCAAGGTCTTTTTGCTTATCTGCTAATTTTTCTTTTTCTTGTTGAAGCTTTTCTTTTTTGTCTTTTAATTCTTTATTTTCTTTTTGTAAATTATCGATATCCTTTTCCAGAGTGGCTTTCTCTTGACTTTTACCACAACCTGTTAAAAATAGCATGACCGCCATAATACTGATGATTAATTTCTTCATATAAAACTCCTTAACGTCATTAAATCTTTTTTAATTTTAACATGAATTAGCAACATAATCCTAATTCTAATCAATATCTTTATACATTTTCACATGACTCACTTGATAACCTAAATCTTTATTCAAAGATATCATTGGCAAATTATTTTTATGAATTGTATTGCTTATTCGCTTTGCATTCATAGTTTTTGCCCATTTTTCAAGCGCAATCTTCAGTTGCGTAGCTATTCCCAGTTTGCGAAATTGTGGTTCAACATATAGCAGTTCAATGTTAACCATACTTTTTTCATTACTAAAATGTCCCCAAATAAACGCTATTAATTGACCTTCATTTTCATATATATAAATTTTATCATTTGTATGTTCTAATCTTGAACATATCATCTCGTACCTAAGAGCAATACTCAGTTTAGTACATTTATAGTTGGATTCTACTTGCGACAATAATGTCTCATGTATATTAGCTATTTGCTTGATATAATTATGTTCATCTTTATTAAGTGTCCTCATTTTCCTCTCCAATATTAATCGTTATATTTATGCGTTTAATATGATATGATTGACCTTATTAATACTATAAAATCATTTCCATTTTAATTTGGAATTAAACATTTTTAAAGGAGCGCTTAAGTAACAATGAAAAGTACTGCGCAATTAACAAAAGAAAATAATGTTAAATCATTAAGATTAAGCAATACTGATAGAGAAATCTTCGAGAATTATATGACTTATATGCGCTCTGACTTTCGCGTCAACCCTCATGATACAGAGTTAATTATTAACCGTATACTCAAACAATTATTAAGCGCAGAACAACATGGTTTATTAGCCTTAGATTTTTTCAATCACGACCCAAAAGCACATGCAATAAAAGAACTAAAAGCGATGCCTAATGAAACATTTAAAAATATTTTTAAATATATCTATCAACACATCGTTCTATTAATTGGGATTGTTAGTTTTCTCAAAGGATTTTTAGGATTTTTCATGGAAAAAAATGGAAGTAATTTATATTTTGTTTCATTCCCGTTTTCAGTAGTCGTTGGATTCTTTATTGTCTTTTTATTTATATGGTTTAGTTTTAAAACAATACAACTGCAGTGTTTTAACAATTCAAATTGGATATGGATATTCACCTATTTAGCAATCATTCTACTAATTGTAGGATTTTTCTATGTATTCTTTATTCCACAATCATTACTTGCCTTTGGACCATATATTCAGGTAAGCAATTGGGTATTTATTATATTTTCATTTATAGTTATGCCTATTGGATTACGCATTGAAAGAAATATTTCGAAAAAACATTCTCATACATTTTTATAAACAAAAAGCTTATTACATCATATGCGAATTTGGTACTGTTAATGATAAAATCACTAAATTACAGTTACCGAAAAACATATTTTGCAATAAGCTTTTTATTAATTAATCAATAAAGCATCTATAAAGAACCATACAATCATTATAAACATAATGATTGCTTGAGCTATACTACTTGTTAAAAATGCTACGATTGAACCTATACTTACTTTAACTGCTCTTTCAAATGAATAGCCTTGTATTAATTCAACTATGAATACCAAAATAAAAGGTATAATAATAATTCCAAATGGCGGTAAAACAAAACATCCAATAACCACACCAATTAAAGCTGCATACTCTCCAAACTTAGAACCACCGAAGCGATTCACAAAATATTTATTAGCTAAAAAGTCGGCACATAAAATTAATATTGTTAGCAATGCCATAGATACATAAAACACCCATGATAAATGCTGATTATGAAAGCCAAATTGATAGATTAAAAAGCCAACCCATAATACTAAAACAGAAGGAATAATCGGCTTAATCAACCCAACAAATGCTAACATGAAGGCAGCGATGATAAGTAGCCATAAAATAATTGTCATGTTGATATCACATCCTCTTTTGTAATTTTTTGATTTTTAGTAAAGAATATAAGTATCATACCTAACATGATTGATGCTGCTGATACAAAAAATACATTTTCCAAACCTACCCAGTGACTCATAGCACCACCTAATAGGTTACCGCCTAACTGTCCAATAACCATTGCATTAGAAAATAGTGTTGAAGCGTATCCTGGAAAATCTGGTAAGATATCTTGGAAATAACTAATACCAATTCCTAAAAGAACCGCTAAGAAAATAGCTAAAAACACCTGTCCTGCTAACATCATATAGAAGTTTTTAAATACCCCAATGCTGAAGTAGAATAAACCACCAAAAATCGCTCCATAAATCAACAATGTTCGAGTCTGTAATCTAGATGATAAAACGCCAAGAATGATCATAAATGGCACTTCTAAACCAGCACATAAACTAGCTAAATAACCGACATGTTGTTCATTTTCTTTTAAATAATCAGTAACAAATAAAGGCATATTCATCGTATACATCCATTGTCCAATGTGTAATAAAATAAATGCAATAAATGGTAATAAAAGCGTTTTGTCTTTAAACATATTAGGAGCAATTTTTTCAACATGTTGTTGCGTACTAATAGGGTGTTTAATGTTTAAATCCTTATAGAAAAACACTTGAAGTACTAAAGTAAATAAAATGATACTTATTGTTCCACCAAACAATCCAGCATAGCCTTTTAATCCGATTAATTGGGCACCAATAAATGGACCAAATAAAAAGCCCAATGAGAACATTGAACGTAATACTGTGTTGGCAAATTGAGCTCTATCTTTAGAGCTTGAAACATTGATAGATTCTCTAGCAGATGCGTAAAGTTGGGGCATTGCTGGTGCAAATAATCCTTGGAAAATCGCATATAGTAATATGAATAACCAGATTGTATCTACAAAAAAGTATATTGAAAAACCAAGCGCACCCATTAATAATGCGAGAATAATAATAATTTTTCTATTAAAGTGATGCGTATCCGAAAATCTAGCAATAATTGAATTTACTGTAAACTGGCTAATCGCTGCAGATGCTAGAAGTAATCCATACTGATTTGTTGTCATACCTAAATCTTTAGTTGCAAAAAGAACAAGATATGGGACCGTAACCGCAATACCCATACCTAGTAGAAACATATTAGCAACAAAGAGTTTATAATTCTTTATTTGTAATAACGCTGCAAACATATCCATAACCCCGCTTCTTAGAGCCCCTTTTAATTTATTAATTAGGGGCTCTTATGCAGTTGGTGCATTAGCAACCAACTGTATTCCTTTGTCCCCTTTTAATTTATTAATTAGGGGCTCTTTTGCTGTTGGTGCATTAGCAACCAACTACGTTCAATTTAACCGAATAGTTTAAAATTAAATACAAACCTTAAATTAGTCTAAAACTACGCCTTTGGTTGTTCAACAAAGCTCGCCATGAGATTTACAAAAGAATCAACTTGTGGCAATTGCAACATGCTCGGATCATAACTCATAAATGTCGAACGAATCAGCGGTTCATTATCAATTTCTACTTTTTCAAACTCAAATTGTTCTTTGCTGATATTTTTCATCATAATTTCTGGCAAGATTGTAACACCTACACCACTAATCAACATTTCTTTGCAAGTTGCTACTTGATCCACTGTAATAGTTGCATGGTAATCTTGTTCTAAATTATCGTTATACCATTGTTTTATTTGATTTATATAAATCGGATCAGCTTGAAACTCTATAAATGGTAACTTTGTAACATCATCTCGTCTATTTTTTGGAAAAATAAAATAATGATCATCATTAAATAAATGTGTGTTAGCTAAATTCATTACCTTATTTCCACGAGTTATCATAACATGATAATCTCTATGATTTGCTTTAATTTGTTCAGTTGAACCAACTTGCACTTGTATTTCAACATTAGGAAATTGGGCATTATATAGGCTCAAAACTTCAGGAAGTAAGGTTTGTCCAATCAAAGAAGAACACCCGATTGATATTGTTCCATTCACTTCACCAATATGTGCCTGCATTTTGTCAAAAAATAATCGCTCTCTTTTCAACATGTCACGAGCATGCTCAATAATCATTGTTCCTTCAGTTGTTGTAATCAATTGTTTTTTTGTTCTGATAAAAATATCTACTCCAAAAGCATTTTCAATAGCTTTTAGTCTTTGTGTAACAGCAGGTTGAGATATATATAAAATTTCAGCCGCTTTACGTAACGTTTTCGTTTCGTCTAATGTTATTAGTAAACGATAGTCTTCAATCTTCATAATTTCCCCCCATAAATTATTCAATTATTGAACTTTCATGGCTACAAGCATTCATGAGTTCATTACTAACGAATAATTTCACCAATTTTATTGGTATGGCTGCAGCTTGAATTACTTAGTTTTTCTTTTGTTGTTGGTGATTTTTAGTTTGATTATATTGCTTAGGCTTTATTTGTTTGCTTTTTTCAATATTAGTTTTATTTTGTGGCTTTTGATGATTTTTTTGAGCCTTTGCATTAATTTTATTAAAGCAGTACATGATTTTCTTTTGGAATCCTTTAAAATCATTTTCTAACTCTGCCATAATTTGATGTGCAATCATATATGCTTCATGAAATTGCTTTTTTGTAATTTGCTCACTTTCTAATGCAAACATTAAATCATCTTCATCTACCAACTCATATTCACCACTTGGTAATGCTAAAACATCTAAACATAAATCTACTGTACGCGCATTACCTTTTTGCGTTATATTTTTGATATTTATATCAAAATAATATTCTAATGGATTGCCTTTATTATCAAACATTACAGTTATACTATAACGTTTCTTTTCAGGTAGTATTTGCAACCATTTATAATTGTCATCTGCGACAATGATATTTTGTCCAACTACCGTCACCTCTAAAGGATCACGAACCTTTTTCATCGTGACTAAGCCTATAATACCCTTAAACCTATTATTATTAACTTTTACCTCTGTGTATTCCCTATCAATTAGGCGACGCCAGTGACGTTTATCTATATACTTTACTTTCACAGTCACCAACTCCTTGTCATTATTATATAAAACTACATAAATGATGTCATGTCATGATACAGTTTTATAGTTTTTGTTAATCATATGAAAATATTTATTATTATTTTACTACAACTCGCTTCAATTTACTTAAAATAGACAATATTAATTAGATAGTACACACATTTCTTCATAAAAGTGATTTTTCAAAAATATAAATAACACACTCTTATCGTTTTCAAAATCATTTAATGCTATTTTCATTAAAAACAGCTGAAGCATCAAATCTATTCTGATTCAATCAAGAATACATATAAAAATGAAGTGACTCAAAGGTTTATTAACAACCTTCAAACCACTTCATTGATCATTTTTATTTTAAAGCATATTTTTCGATTACTGATTTAAGATGCGGATATTGCGTAATTAATTCAGATTGCTTAAACAATTCAAACTGCTTAAACTCAAATGCCGGTTGACACATACAACCTACTAAACTAAAAGTATTTGATATTTCGATTGAAGAAGCAAAAATTGTTCCTTTAGGCACTACATATTGCAATACATCTCCATTTTGGATATCAGTACCCAATGTTGCAGTCGTATATTCCCCATCCGGATTTATCATATGAATTGTTAGAGAATCACCAGCATGATAGTACCATACTTCATCAGCATCAATTCGATGAAAATGCGAAATATTGTCATCTGTAAGTAAAAAATAAATACTACTAAACGGCGCTCTGCGTCCATCTTTCAATACTTCTCGAATTGTCTCTCTATAGAAACCACCTTCAGGATGTGATTCAAGTTGCAATTCATCAATCCATTGTTCTGCTGATTTCATTATTTCAAATCCACATTATGGAATACGTTTTGTACATCTTCTAAATCTTCTAATGCATCGATTAATTTTTCAAATGTTACTTGGTCCGCTTCAGAAAGTTCAATATCTGTTTGAGGTAACATTTCAAATTCAGCAACTTTAAATTCTTCAACACCTGCTGCACGAAGCGCATCTTGAACGACTGCAAATTGATCTGGTTCAGCATAGACTATTGTCAATCCATTATCGTCAATCACATCATTTACATCTACATCTTGTTCCATTAATGTTTCAAGTATTTCGTCAACAGACTTTCCTTCAATACCAAATGTTGCCACATGATCAAACATATAAGCAACTGATCCAGATACACCCATATTACCGCCGTTTTTACCAAAAGCAGCTCGCACATCAGAGGCAGTACGATTTACATTATTTGTTAACGCATCAACAATTAGCATTGATCCGCTTGGGCCAAATCCTTCATATCTTAGGTGATCAAAGTTTTCGTCTCCAGCACCCTTAGCTTTATCTATTGCTTTTTCAATAATATGATTCGGCACTGAATATGTCTTAGCGCGTTCAAGCACCAACCTTAAAGCTTGGTTAGATTCTGGATTGGGTTCACCAGATTTTGCTGCAACATAAATCTCCTTACCAAATTTCGCATATATTCTACTTGTGTTTTTATCTTTTTGGGCCTTTTTTTCTTTAATGTTATTCCATTTACGTCCCATAATGTCATCTCGCTTTCGAACTGTTTAATTAACAACATATATTATACATGATTTTTTTATGTTTATATACATTTTCACAATTAACATTATTGAACTACGATTTCTTCAAACTGTTACTTAGTTTTAAAATATGTATAAATTAAAAATGTGCCGATAAGCAAATTCTATGCTTTCGACACTCAATTTCAATTAAATATTTAAAAATTGTTCTACATCTTCAAATAAAGCATTAAATTTAGATATATCATCATTATTTAAATAAATATAAATTTTACGCTCATCTTTAGATGATCTAACTTTACTAAGTCTTTCTTTTTCAATTAGTCTTCTTATAGAAACTAATAATTTTGTCCTACTTAAATCTAGCTCATCCATTGCAGTTTTTAAAAATGATTGCATAAGTACTTTTTCATCTTTGCAATGCTTCATCGTTAAATCTAAGACTGCTAAATCATTTAGCGACAACTTATATTTTTTATCAATATATTCAGATAATGCTTTATATTGTTTATAGAAGCCAAGCAATGTTTCTAATTTCTCAGTATTCAAAATGTTGCACCCCCAAATATATAAAGACAATGCTTCTGTCATTATTATCTTAAATTTTTCAGCCATTGTCTTTCTCATTTGTTTTTAATACGTTGTCAAAATTACCAACAAATGCAAATTAAATTTTGCAATACATATCAAGGTGTTATTTTTTTCCTATTTTAATTATGTATAACGCATTAAAAGTAACGTTAATATTCAAGGAATTATCACTAAAATTATGCTCTTTAATCTCTATTGCTGGTTTAAGGTAGTTGTCAATTTTAGATAGTAAACTAGGGTTCCATTCATATTTATCTCTTAATTCTTTAGAAATCAAATGATTAATGTTGCCACTATTTTCGTCCAATGTTTCTATTACAATTAGATATTTATCGTTTAAAACATTGTTTTTAAAATTTATATAAACTTGACTATCCTCAAAATTACTCATAATTGTCTCGCTCTCTATCACTCGCCAATCATAAATAACAAGACAATAATAATTCTCTATATCAAAAATAGAATAATAACTGTTTTCGTATTTTGGTTTCGAGACATATTCGATAAATTTTTCCAATATAAGACCTAGTGTTGTTTTAAATCCATTTTTATCATATAGATGCATCGCATTAAATGTATGATGATTATCAAAAATGTTTAATCCAAAGCCATCAAAGTTGTGATACAGCGCACTTAATGTCTTATAAATTAATGGAGCACTATTACTTAAATCTCGTTCTTTATTATTAAGCAGTTTATGATTTTCAACATTTAGAAAAATAAGCTTTTCTTGTTCAATATCCAATTCATTAATTACTTGTTTTAAATTTTTAAAATGCAAAATATTTTTCAATAGTAACTCATCACTTTCCCCCATCAAATAAGGGCTACTTAAATTTGCATTATCTATTATTAACGAATCGAATTTAAGTCGCTTTATTTGTGATACTAGTGATTTAAAAACTGAAGGTTTTTCAAATAAACAGGTAATGTTCAATCCTAATTTCACATTCAACATGATGTTATGTAATTTTAATATCATTCGATAAATTGTTCTAATTTCCATCAATGATAAATCAAAAACAAAATGCACTTCGTAATTATTATGATTACTTAATTCGTTTGGAGATATTTGTCTGAAAACACTCATAAAAGCTTCTTCAACAAAATAAGTTGTTTCAATATCATTTATATTAAATGCTATCTTTAGATCACTTTCAATTATTGTTTTAATGATTGTGAATTTTTCTTCTTCGGACATGGTATTTTTACTTTTTAGAATCGATGGCATGATGAAAAAGACAACTTGACTGTTCTTATTCAATAAGGTTTTAAAGATTCCTTCTAAGAAAACTAATTTCATTTCTGTATAAGTATTTATTTGAATAACCGTTTGAAACAATTTAGGTGTTTCAAATTTGTCTTCATCAATATGTATAACATCAGTTAGGTGGTTTTTATAATGTTCAATATAATTCAATATGATTTCTTTTACTTCTTGCACCATTTTGCCTACTAGTGGTTCTGGCTTTAGCATTAAACATTTATTATATTTTGATAAATTACGATATTCATTCGGTGTTATATCCATATAACTTTTAAACATTTTAGAGTAAGTGGAGCTACTACTAAAACCTAAATGTTCACTTATGTTGCTAATAGTACTATCAGTAGTAAGTAGAATTTCAATCGATTTACCAATTTTCAAAGTATCAATATATTTTTTAAAACCCATGCCCATAAGTAAGTGGAATTGTGATGACAAATTTGACTTTGAGACAAATAATTTATCAGCGACACTTTTTAATGTCAATCGTTGATTTACATTTTGATAAATATATTCGAGCTCATCACGCAAATCACCATAATAAGCATATCGATATTGATTTTGTGCAATCTTTTTATCCATACTTGCTTCTTTTGCAATGATTTTAATAATATCCTGTAATTTTCTAATATCAGCGTCATTAAGAGGCTGATTATCAAGGTATCGATATGTCAATTTTAATAGTAGACATTTCAAATTATAGGATGATTTAATCAACTTTGCTGTATAGTGGTAATTAAAGAAAGTAAAGCCTAATTCCGCAAACCAATCGCTACTCAAATACAACATGATCGTTTTTTTATTATTCTTAATACTAAATACATCCAGATGATTAATAATATATATATCATCTTCAATTATTTTACTTTTACGAAATTTTTGTAGTTCGATTTCCCCGTCAATTGGCCAAAATAAGACTATGCCATCTTGGCAACGCGTTGTCGCATATTCATTATTAGTAAGTATATGCAAGCATGATTTTGCCATAACTTTACCTCTTTCTATATTTAAGTACCACTTTTATCATTCCCTATAATATTTAACTTATTTAATTAAACGTAAATTTAACACAATACGAATACCAAATCAAAAATAAATAAAACTATATAATGGTTAATTTTTAAACTTATATATCAATCATTTAAATATTACAAAAATAGATGTAGTCAGTTTAATTAAACTATCCAATTGAAAACACACTACTTTTTAGTATTTTCAAAATAATTTTAAATGACCACATCTACAACGTATTACTATTATCTTTTGTTAGTTATATATTCATTTTCAATTTAAAAATAAACACTTATTTAAATCACATTCTACTTTTGAGATGAGCTCAAACTAACATTAAATTGTTTATATTATCTATACTTCTTCCTATTAATGTTTCGATTTTAAAATTAATACGTAGCTATACTTTACTTTTCTAATAAAAGTGTAATTAGAAAGGCAAGTACACCTGTTTAAAGTTTATCTTCTAAGATTTGTTTACTTTAGAACTATAGCAGTTAATCATTTCAATGATTAATAATATCTTTACAATTAAGGTAATATATTTTTATTGCTTTATCAGTAAAATCTCAGTCTAAGTTTCTAACTTATGACAATCGCTCCAGTTTAAGGTTGATATTCATTATTGATTATTCCAAAACTTTATACAAATTTCTTTATTAATTTAACTGTTTATCTTCTGAACATATTAGCAAGATAAAGTATATCCTTAATAATATTCAACAAATTAATAAATAGATTAAATCCCATTTCTCTTGGTGAATAGTCACCTCTTTTTAAACGATTAAAATCATACAAAGTATAAAGTAGAAATAACAACAAACTAACGACGGTAATAATAGTGTAAAAAATAGGATTTTGAAGAAAAATACCAATTAGACTCGCAATAATTAATGTTATTAATGTAACGAATAAATATTTGCCTATACTCGATGCATCTCCAACGAAGAAATAACCAATAATACCAAATGCTATAAATGCAAAAATTGCTAATGCGATATTTTTATAGAAAATATCTGGTCCTAAATTTTGTAAATACGTGGTAAACGTTGCGTATGACAATAAGCCGATCACTACAGCGTAAATATGTGAAATAATTAAACCGAACCGTCTCGCTCTTTCAAAAACAAGTGTTGCTAAAATAATAATCAGTAATCCAAATGACAAGGGTTGTCGCCAACTTAATGGTAAAAACTGACCTAGATAGCATCCTATGCCAAATATAATCCAATAATACATAAAATAAAGCCACACTTTACTTATTGATTGAGCATGCTGGTTTTGATGATAATATGAATGATTTGTATTTTGCGACAAAATAATTCCTCCTTCTACCGTCGTTTTATGCGTCAAATTTTACAGTAAATTTTGCTTCATCAAAAGAAATAACCTTTAATAAGTATAGTAATTTTACATTTTACAATGTTACAAAATATAATTTTTTATAATTAGTTAAAATCACTAAAACGCTTTTATACACTATCAAATCAGCATTTATAAAAATATGAACCGCTATCCTAAAATGTTAATAATATTACAAGATAATAACAAACCACACAAAGCTACTTATTTTTGATAATATGGAAATCGTAATATAAAACGAAAACTTAATTTACTATATAAATTGTCTTAATAATTTTTAAAAGTAGTAAAACTTAATTTTAAGGAGGAGTCCCTTTGAAAAAATTAGCATTTGCAATAACAGCAACATCTGGTGCAGCTGCATTTTTAACGCATCATGATGCACAAGCTTCTACACAACATACAGTACAATCTGGTGAATCATTATGGAGTATTGCTCAAAAATACAACACTTCAGTAGAGAGTATTAAACAAAATAACCAATTAGATAACAACTTGGTATTCCCTGGTCAAGTTATCTCAGTAGGTGGAAGTGATGCACAAAATTCGTCAAACACTTCTCCACAAGCTGGTTCAGCATCATCTCATACTGTACAAGCTGGTGAATCATTAAATATCATTGCTAGCAGATATGGTGTTTCAGTTGATCAATTAATGGCAGCCAATAACTTACGTGGTTATTTAATTATGCCTAACCAAACATTACAAATTCCTAATGGTGGATCAGGTGGTACAACACCAACAGCTACAACAGGTAGCAATGGCAATGCATCATCTTTTAATCACCAAAATTTATACACTGCTGGTCAATGTACATGGTACGTATTTGACCGTCGTGCTCAAGCTGGTAGTCCAATTAGCACATATTGGTCAGACGCTAAGTATTGGGCTGGTAACGCAGCTAATGATGGTTACCAAGTAAACAACACACCATCAGTTGGTTCAATTATGCAAAGCACACCTGGCCCATATGGTCATGTTGCTTATGTTGAACGTGTCAATGGTGATGGTAGTATCTTGATTTCTGAAATGAATTACACATATGGTCCATACAATATGAACTACCGTACAATTCCAGCTTCAGAAGTTTCTAGCTATGCATTCATCCATTAATTAAATAAATTGTACTGATATATACTAGCAATTCACATCATGTGAGATTGCTAGTTTTTTATTTTTGAAAAAAATTTTCATTTTGGTACAAAAAATTATCTCACCCTTCCCTATCATACATATTTATATTTTGTATGAATGGTAGTTAGGTAAAAATTAACAACCTACCTATTTGATTAAATTAAATGCATAATATATTAAAAATCAAAATAATGCAACTAAGTTGACTATATAATGATTTAATTTGTTATACCAGTATTTTACGCTTTTTCTTCTACATATACAAATTTATATTAAATAAAGTCCAATACAATTTAGGTTAATTAAACAAGTTGATAACTATTTAATTATTCCTTCATTGAAGAATATAAACTATTAAATCATTATTTTACGCTTACTTATATTTTAATGACCTAACTGTTTATGTTCCATGGAATAAATTTATAACTTAGACCCCTAATTAAAATGCTTTGTCTTGGTCATTCTACGTAAACTCTATAAAATATGTTATCTACTTACATAAAAAACTGAACTTCAATACCACCATATGTTTGTGATACTGAAGTTCAGTTTAGTTTTATTTTCAATTAGAAAAATAAGTTAAGTATATAGAATAGTAAACCTGCTAACAATGCTGAAATAGGTAATGTAATCACCCATGTAATGATCATTCGTTGCGCAGTGCTCCATTTTACACCTTTAGCTCGGTTAGAAGCACCAACACCTAAGATTGATGATGACACAACGTGAGTTGTTGATAATGGGAAATGTAGCGATGATGCAACAAAAATTGTTAATGCAGATGATAAATCGGCCGCAGCACCATTTGCTGGACGTATTTTCATAATATTACCACCTACAGTTTTGATAATTTTCCAGCCACCAATTGCAGTACCAAGCCCCATTGCTGTCGCACAGGCAAATTTTACCCATAACTGTGGTTCAACGCTGCCATCATTCTGTACATTAGCAACAATTAATGCCAACGTAATAATACCCATTGACTTTTGCGCATCATTCGTACCGTGAGAGAATGATTGTAACGCTGCTGTGAAAATTTGGAAAAATCTAAAGTTACGATTCGCTCTTGTTAAATTTGCATTTTTAAAGATAACTTTAAAAATTGAATACATCAAGAAACCAACACAAAATGCGATTATCGGTGAAACGATTAATACAATAATAATTTTTGTGAAACCTTGGTAATGTAACACTCCAAATGAGCCTTCAGATGCGATTGCTGCACCCGCAATTGAACCTATAAGTGCATGTGAAGACGAACTTGGAATTCCGTAAAACCAAGTAGCTAAATTCCAAATAATAGCCGCAAGTATTGCAGCTAACACAACAACTAATCCATTTTCCAATTTAAATGGATCGACAATGTCTTTAGTAATGGTGCCTGCAACGCCCGTAAATGTTAAAGCACCTATAAAGTTCATCACTGCTGCCATTAAAATTGCCGTTTTAGGCGTTAACGCTCTAGTAGATACAGCAGTAGCTACTGCATTGGCTGTATCATGGAATCCATTGATAAAGTCAAATATCAGCGAGAAAATAACTACAGCTATAGTGACGATGATTATATATGACATAAATATATACTCCCCTTAGCTATTTTTCATAATAATAGTTTCAAAATTATTTGCTACGATTTGACATTTATCAGCGATTTCTTCCATGCTTTCATAAATATCTTTTATTTTAATTAAAGTGATTGGATCTGTTTCGCTATTGAAAATATGTTTAATTGACTGTCTTAAAATACCATCACAGTTTGTTTCAAATTCTTTAATATTAATTGAATGAATACGCATATGTGATAATTTTTTATCGACTAATAAGCCGACAGCAAGTTTCATTTCTGCAACTGCTTTTTGAATATTATCAACAAACTCAGCCATATATTCATCTGTGTATTCGATTGAATACATTTCAAACATAGCTGCCGTTTCTTCAATTGCATCTAAAACATCATCAATTGCATCACATAATGATAAAATATCTTCACGTTCAATTGGTGTGATAAATGTTTGATTTAAATCAGTAATTACTTGATGTACTAATTCGTCACCATGTGACTCATAAGTTTTAATGTTGTCTGAGTATGCTTTTAAATCTAAATGTGTATTGAAATCCATTTTACCGAATTCAATAGCAGCACGATCCAGATTGAAAACCATCTCTTCTAATTGAACCATAAACTTATCTTTTTTCTTACTAAACATTTAAAATCCTCCATTTAAGCGATTGTCACCAATCACATTCAGTTATAATTTGTTTCAAATTAAGACAAGTGAATTTACAAACTAATGATACAAATTTGTTATTATCAATCGTCAGTATAATTTTAGTGTACTGATATTAATTTCAAAAATGCCTCACAGTAAACAATTTACTGTATTTGCCCTTATATGAAAATAGCACAAAATTTACAATCCCACAATTCAATTTACAAATTTTTAACAATTCCGAAACTTAACTTTTACATAAAATTTAAATAGTAGTAGGCATTTGTTTTGAAAAAGTTATTGTATAGGCAATTTTTTATCTATACAACTCTAAAAATTGTAAATGGATATAGTTGGGAAATTTGCAACGATACAATATTTATTACATAACTTTTACATATTAAAATACACTTATCTTGTTTAAAACGATCATTGACTCATATATCTCTCAATGAATATACTTTTATTTTCTCACATTTAATACAATTTACAAAGTTGAATCCTATTAATCTTTTCAATTAAAAGCATCACCAATTAAATATATTTCATTCAAAACACTTTCATAATCACTCATACCTTTACTTCATTATTAATATGGTATTTTAACCCAGTATTCAACTATACATGCTAAAAATATAACTTCTCTTCATTTATAATAAAAAGCTTCCAGTATAGTTCGTGAATCCGAATCCACTACTCTACTGAAAGCCATCTGTATATTTTATATGGAATGTCTAATTGTTCGCTTGGAATGATTATAAGCCGTCACTGCAAAAACAGCATACATACAAATGTATAATCCCATTACTATGAAAACCGGTATTTGATTCGTTGTACCCATTAATTTCATATATGCTAATGATGTAAAATATGCATGTGATAGTGCAATAACTAAAGGTAACCCAAAATTAAACATAATTTTAAACTTTAGTCCCCTTGCCATATCTTTTTGTGTAAATCCAAGCTTTCTCAAAATACTATAATTCTCTAACTCATCTTCGGTTTCATCTATTTGCTTTATGTATATAATGCAACATACAGCAATCAAGAATGTAATACCTAAAAATGATGTTACAAATAATAATATTCCGGTTAAACTTGATATTGAGCTTATCGCTTCACTTCTTGTTTTAATAGATTTATCAACTTTATTTTTCACTTTTTCTAATGCTAAAGCATCTTTTTTATGTTTCAAATCGAATCCAAATTGAGAGACGATATGCTTTGCTTTTGTATACTTTCTTATTTCTTGATAGTCTTTGTCATTTAAGACAAACGTTGGTCCACCTAAATCAACATCTGTCATAAAATAGATTTTATTAATATCTTTCCGCAACTTAATATTAACATGATGTTTTTTCGTTCCTATAACTGCTTTACCATGCTTCTTATGTTTCACTAAATCTTTGATAGAACCTTCCGCTACAAACAAATCAGCTTGTCCACGTTTCAAATCAGTATTAGGGATATATTTATCACTAGTAATTGTTACATTGTATGGTTCTTTCGCTTTTACATCAAATAAATTATCTTTATACAATTTCGTATGAATTACTTCTTTATAATTATAAAAATGAGGAATTTTTTGATTGTTTAATTCACTTGCTAATTGATTAGCTTTTTGTTGGTCTTTAATTGTAACGTCGTGTGGTGCAGTATATTTTATTTCACTTGATAAGGACGCTCTACTTATAGCAGCAAAGCAAAGAACTGAAACAGTAATCGCTGAAATGATTGCCATGACCGTAAGTGAAAAAGCATTTTTCTTAATACGATACATAATAGATGATGAGAACATGACATCATTTACACTTATAACACCTTTTCTAAACTTCTTCACCATTTTAAAAACTAGAGAAACAGAGCTTTTAAAAAATAAGTATGCCCCAATCACAGTTGACAATAAAATAAACATAAGTGTACCGATAGAATCATAATATTGAACAATGTTCAAAGATAGATAGTATCCTGTGGTAATCAATACTATACCTAAGATGCCTAAAACAACCTCTTCAAATGTAATTTTATTATGATTTGTTTCTTTAACCTGGTTATTCTTTGACATCTGTGAAATAGATTGTTTGAACACTAATATAAAATTTTGAGCAGATGTTAAAAAATAAGCGACACCGATTAACATTAATGTTTCAAATACCGCCCTCAAACTAAAAATAATTGGAACCTTTTCTTTAATTCCTAATAATGTAAAGACAATCATTAATAACAGTTTCGAACCAAAAATACCAATAATAATACCTAATATTGCCGTAATTATAAATATTAGTAATTGTTCGAGCATTAGTATATAAATAATGTTGAATTTAGATAAACCTAATGTTTGATATAATGCAAGCTCATAACTTCGTCGTTTAATAAATAACACATTGGCATATAACAAAAATGCAATTATGATGAAAAATAGAAAGTAGCTTCCGACTTGTGAGCCTTCCTTTATAATTGGATATGACTCTGTCATGTTTAGTTTATGCGCGTATTTTAATGCTACAAAGCTAAAATACAATACTACACTCGTAATTAATGAAAAAAGATAGATGGCATAATGTGATAAATTTTGACGGAAATTTTTAAATATTATCTCGTTAAAGGTCATAATTAACGCCACCTAAAACACTTTGTACACGTATTATTTCTTTGAAAAAGGTATGTTTATCGTCATCCCCTTGGTATAATTCAGTGAAAATTTGACCATCTTTTAGCATCACTACTCGATTGGCATAACTTGCTGCAACAGGATCATGCGTTACCATAATAATTGTAGACTTAAATGCTTCATTCATTCTTGTTAATCGTTTTAATAAATCTTGAGTACTTTTAGAATCCAGTGCACCTGTTGGTTCGTCAGCAAATATAATAGAAGGTAATGTAATAAACGCTCTTGCAGCAGATGTTCGTTGTCTTTGTCCACCAGACAATTCAGAAGGGTATTTATCACTAATATCCAATATATTTAATGCTTCTGCTACTTTTTCATAACGATTTAACATATGTTCTTTATCTAACTTCTGAACCGTTAGTGGTAACATTATGTTTTCTTTAACAGTCAATGTATGCAGTAAATTATACTCTTGAAAAATAAACCCAATATCATGCTTGCGTATATCAGATAATTCCTTGTTTGAAAGCTTTTCTAATTTTTTTCCTTTTAATGTAATAGAACCTTGTGAAATATAATCAATTGAACTTAAAACATTTAATAATGTCGTTTTCCCAGATCCAGAGGGACCCATAATAGCAATAAACTCGCCTTCTTCAATAGACATATTGATATCTCGCAACACTTCTTGTGCCATTTTTTTAGTTCCATATATTTTTGTTAATTGTTTTACTTCTAAAATTGCCACTTTAACACTCCTATAATTTATCTTAACTTCATTTCCTTTAGGCTTTGGCACTTGTATCTTCAATTTAACATATGACTAACATCTATCTTATTATAACGTTGAAGCTGCATTGATGTATCAATTCTAAGTAACAAAACGCATGTTTAAAATGACAAATTTGTCACTTCCGACATGCGTTCAACAATTTCATTTTGTAATGGGAAAATCAATCTGACAGTTGTCCCCTTACCAACAGTCGACGTGACTTGCAGGTGAATACCTAATTGATCCTTTACACTATTTACTAAATATAGACCCATACCTGAAGACGTCGTTTCATTTCTGTTAGCCGTTGACGTAAATCCTCGTTCAAATATTCGCGGCATATCTTTTTTACTAATACCTCTGCCATAGTCTTTAATATATAACGAAACATGTTGATCATTTAATTCTGTCCCAATTTCAATATTAAAATTCTCACTATATTTCAATGCGTTTGACAAAATCTGTCTAATAATCATACGGCACCATTTTATATCTGTATAAACATAATCATCCACTTTAAAGTCAACATCAAAACCAATACCTTTAACCTGACTAATATGTCTTGTTAATTGTATTTCGTCAATGACCATGCGTTTAAGTGACACGTAATCAAAATACATATCTTTGCGTTGAGATTCTAATCTAGTAATATACAGCTGTGTATCCAGCATCGAGTTTATACGAGACCATTCATATAGTAATGCCTGTTTTCTTTCTTGATTTTTTTCTTGATCAATTAATAATTTCATGGCTGTCACAGGTGTTTTTATGTCGTGCACAAATTCTGTAATGGTTTGTTCATGCATGTTCAATTGTAACTGTTGCTCAACAACCTTTTCTTTGTGCGCTGAGATTTGACGATATAAATAATCAACTGTATGACGTTGAAATGGCGTTTCCGCTAAATCTTTATGTTTAATTTCTTCTATTTCTTTATCTTTGTCAAAATGCTTATATAATTTTACTTCTTTAAAATATGTCAATATAAGAAAAATCATTGTTAAACTTAAATTCAAAGAAACAATATAAAATAAACTGTCTATTGGAAAATCATAATCGATTAGACTAATGCCTAACATAAGCAAGTTTAAAAACAATATCCAAAATATCCAGTTCATGCGAGATTTCAAAAAATAAGCTACCCATTTCAAATTATTCATGAGCCATATATCCTTTTCCTACTTTTGTTTCGATTGCACTATCCATACTTATTTCAGATAATTTTTTTCGTAAACGATTCACATTTACTGTTAACGTATTATCACTAACAAATGCTTCATCATCCCATAATGCAGTGATAATTGTATCTCTCGAAACGATTTGATTTTTTTTGGTAATAAGAATTTCTAATATAATCATTTCTGTTTTGGATAGAAAAATCGTATCGTCACCTTTTTGTATACTATCTTTTGATAGATCAACGACAGCATCTTGCCAAGTCAATGTACGTTTTTCTTCAGCTGTAAACTCATAGACACGACGATAAATCGCTTGTAATTTAGCAATTAATACATTGGTATAGAACGGTTTTTGCATATAATCATCTGCGCCAAGTTCCATACTCATCACTTGATCCATTGGATTATCACGAGATGATAAAAATAATATTGGTACGTTGGAAACTTCTCTCATTTTTCTGCACCAATAAAACCCATCATATTTAGGTAATTGAACATCCAATATAACAATTTCAGGATTAAAACTTTCAAATGTATCCATTACTTTGCCGAAATCTTCAATACCAGCAACATTAAAATCCCATTGTTCTAATTCTTTTTTCAATTCTTGAAACAAAGTATTGTCATCTTCTACTAGTAGTATTTGCATCCATATCACCCAATATCATTTAGTATATTTCATATTTTCTCCTGATTTTAATCGACTTTGAAAATCTTTAATCCGGCAGTCAACTTCAAAGCCATGAATCATCATTTTTTGCATTGGTGCTTGTATAAAGTAATAAATCGGCCAAAATAATCGAGGGATATAATCGTATAGATGTATATAAACGACTGCCGACTCTTTGATTAATCTAAATTCTAACTTCCCTTGATTAACTGTGTATTTTTTCACTAAACTTCCACTCAATAAAATTAAAGTTATTATTCCGTCAGCTGTTTCTTCTATTTTAAATACTGCGAGCGGTCGCACCTTATTCTTAATATATATCTTAAATTGATCATGTGATTTTTCTGTTTTCACAAAAGTTCCTTTAGTGTAACCCATCCATGCAATAAAATGGTTTACAACGTTCTTTAATGTCCATCCCTTTGGTAAAACTACCTTCATCGTTGATCTAACATCATCATACTTTGAAACTTGTAATTCTACATTAACTAAAGAACGTTTAAAAACTAAATTTGTTGTTTCTACAGGTGTACCATATGCACCTAGGCGTTCAATTGTTTCATTATCATAACGACTCCCAGGTATGTAGATTACTTTTTTTACTTGATTGATAGCCGCTGCTCGACCAAAATTATCTGCTGCGATTAATGTTAAATCTCTTGCTGATGATTGTGTTATTTTGGCAGAATTCTTTGTTGGGTCGATAAAGAATACAGCAATATCTATTTGATTCATTGCTGCAACAACCTGTTCGTAATGAAATATATCACACTGAATCCAAGTCATTTCAACATCATCTGTTTTTTTATTGTCTGGATATTTTGATATAGTAAAAAGTTCAGCATCATTTTCAATCACTTCACTTAAATACTTACCAATATATCCTGTTCCACCTGCTAATAAAACTTTAGGTTTCATCTAAAATACTCCTTTAAACTGTAACCAAAAAACATATTACTCCACCTTTTAGTTACATATATATTATAATAGTAGCAAATGTTTTAAAATTTCAAAATACTGGAGGCTTTTTATGGCCCATATTATACGTAGAGTTAGTATCAAAGATGTAGAAAATTTCATTTCAATGTTAGCGAAAATATACGACGAATCTCCGTATATGTTCTACACACCAGGAGAATATGATCCTAGCGTCACATCGGCTAGTAAACAATTAGAAGAATATATCACTTCTCCACATAAAGTCATCTTTGTTGCTGAAAGTGATGAACAACTCGTTGGCTTTGCCTTTGTTAATACGACACCATTTCAACGCATTAAACATGTTGCTAAAATTGATTTAGGTGTAAAGAAATTATATCAACATCGTGGAATTGGCCAAGCACTTCTTGATGCCATTATGGCTTGGTGTTTAAACAATCAAATACACCGAATTGAAGCAAATGTACCACTCAATAACCAACCTGCCCTCGAGCTTTTTAAAAGTGCCGATTTTCAAATCGAAGGCGTTTTAAAAGATAAGTTATTTATCGATGGTAAATATTACGATGACTATATGATGGCTAAAATTCTTAATTAAAGCTATTTTATCATAATCTTGTATCAGAATCGCATAACAACGAATTTAATGGTTACCTAATACATTACTCATACTTATCAATGTCATCTAATCTTAAATGAATGCGTATACTCTTATTCATTTATCAAATTTAAATTCAAAATAAAGCACCACTAATGTGTAATTGATCAACTATCAACTACGATTAGTGGTGCTTTATATATGTTGTTTAGTTTTCCTTACTATAAAAATCTTCGAGTCTAAAATCTATATCCGGTAATTTTTCATATATCTTATCCTGATACTGATTGTTTTGATTGTAAGCTTCTTCAGTAATTAACCTACCTTTACGCTTAATTCCATAATCTTGTACGAATAAATTATTATTTCTATTTATTTTGTAATATGGTACAACATTCGCACTAAATTTTACTCGTTGATGAATAAGTTCCATTGCCAATGCATAGTATTTATTTGTCTCATATAACCATAAATGATCTATTGATACACCTGAAACAAATACATCTTTTAATAATATCCTTACATTCGGCTTAAATGTGCTATGTCTATCTAAATAATTTTTAAACAAAACACGTTGTATACGTCCAGTAACCATAACGCGTTTATTTTTAAATGGTTTTAATGCTGACCTTGTCATTCCCTTTCACAACCTTATTTCAAATCACTTCGTGCTCAATCTATATTTTAATTTTTCTTTTGAATTCTTTTCAATTTATAAATTTATTATATCATGTACACACTGTTTTTCGACAATTGAGTTGTAAAAAGTTATTTTCAGGTTCAAAACAATTTAGTTGTAAAAAGTTATTTTCAGGTTCAAAACAAATTAGTTTGTAAAATAAATGTCACATCATAATAGGGTGAGATAGAAATGATAAAGAACCGCTAACAATTTATTATATCTCAGACTCTTACACATTAGCCCCACATGTTTTAAATTCTTCGTTTTCAATTTGAAGATTTTAAATGTTGCTTAAGTAATAAATTACTACTGTTTATCATTAGTTTAAAGGATTTAACGGTAATTCATTACTCGGATTTTCTATTTGTGGTTTCTCTTCAGTTTGAATACCACTAGAAGATGTATTACGACTTAAGAAAAGTAACACTTTTTTGATGTTATCTATCGATTCAGGTTTATTAAGGTGAAATTGATACTGATGATGTAAATGATGCGTACCATCATAAAACAAAGTATCTACTGGTACATTCAATTCTTGTAATTTCTTACTGAATTCTATATTTTGACTTTCGAATGGATCGCTATCTCCAACAGATAAAAATGTTGGTGGATAATTTTTTGTCGATTGTTTTACTGTCGACATTTGTGAAATATTTTTAAAGCTCTTTTCCCAATCTTCTTCGCCAGTATAACTTTTCATAAATAACTGTATTCTTGGAAACTCAGTTTCTCTAACTGTTTGCATATTATAAAAACCACCAAATAGTATAGCACCTTTAATTTGCGATGGTTTGAATGACTGATCAAATTTCATGGCTTCTCTTAAGCGATCATTCGTCTGTATTGCCGTAAATTGGCTAGCTAATTGAGCACCTGCAGAATCACCGCCAATAATTACTTGATTAAAATCAATAGGTAAATTCATTTTATTTTCTTTAATGAATTGAGTTGCTTGATTCATTTGAATTAATGGTGTGGGATATTTATATTGTGGCGCCAATGCATAATTTACATTCACAACAATGTACCCTTGTTCAGCAATTTTCGCTAATAATGGGTTTTTATACTGCTTATCACCCGCAATATAACCACCGCCGTGCATCCAAAAAATAACTGGCAGTTTGGCATTAGAAGACATATCAACAGGTGTAATAATATCTAATTTACTGTTAGGGAAAACTCTATTGTATGTAAGGTTTTGATAAATGCGCACATTTTTATTTTTAATATTAATTTTGTCTTTATTAGCATGGTTCTCATTTGTAATTTGGTCATAATGTTGTTTCAGATGAAATGCTAACAATACACTGATTACAGTTATAAAAAGCGCAGTTATCATCGTCCATTTATTATCTTTATTCATTACATCGTACCTCTCTATTTGTTAGACGCTCATATTAATAGACTGAATAAATATAAAAAGCAATTCGCCCGATAAGAGTAGAGACGAATTGCTTTTAAGGTTAAAACAAAGTGATTCAATTGTAAAGTTTCGGATATCCCTCATATGATATTAAGCAATATGTTTTTTATCCGCATTTTTACGTTTGAAATATTTAATAATTACAGCTACTACAATAAATAAGCCTACATATCCCATAATTGTATATAACTTATTAATTAATTCAGCAAATCCTACGAAACTTAATAAATAACCTGCTACCATCATTATAATAATAAAGATATGATAATTTTTACTGTATGGTTCTGTAAAACGTGCTGCAAATGAATACATTAGTCCTAGAATAGTATTATACATAACCGCCAGCATAATAACAGATAACACTGTTGCTATTAAAGGATGGATATTATTTGCTAACGTCAATGTAGGAATTGAGGCATTTTTAATAGTTGGATATTCACTTTGCAATGCAAAGTTGATCAATGCTAGTAATACAGTATAGATAATACCACCATACATCGCGCCTGCACCTGACACTGTACGCTTTTCAGTATCCCCACCGATTGCTACGATGGTACTAAAACCTACAGAAAAAGCTAATCCACCATATATTGTACCAAACCAGATTCCCTTCCAAATACTTGCTTCAGGCACTACTTGGTTAACTTCTGCTAATGAAACATGACCTTTAAATAAATAAACGCCAGCGATTAATACAACTAAAACAATTAAAAATGGTGTAACGATACCTAGTGCACGTACTATTTTATTAAAGTCTAATAGCAACGTAATATAAATCGCTAATGTCATAATTAAAGCACCTAGCCATGTAGGTATGTTATAACTTTCTTCAAATGTTGCGCCTGCACCAGCTATCATGGTTACAGCTATACCAAATAAGAAGAAGATTAAAATATAATCAAAGACTTTACTAAACTTTTCACCGAATACGTATTGTAATGTTGATTCATGATTTGTCGCTTCAAAGGCAGTACCAATTTTTGCTACTTGGCGCCCAATAAAAGCTAAAATAAAACCAGATATAATAACACCTAAATAAGCCCACAAGCCATATTTAGTGAAAAATTGCATAACTTCTTGTCCAGTTGAAAATCCTGCGCCCACTACAATGCCGACGTAGGCAAATCCAATTTTTGTTGCTTCTTTATTCATCATCATGTGAATAATAGACCTCCTTAATTTTGCACAGTGTGCATTATAACGTACTGAAAATTAATTGCAAGTCGCATAGGTTATTTTTCACTTTTTCAAAATTGCTCAATCCATTCACATTATCACGTTCAATGACATTTAAAAAAATTATAAATTTATGCTTTTATAATGCAGTCATACGAACTTTTGTATAGGAAAAATGATTAATTATTGTGCTTCTTGAATTTCGTATATTTAGTTAAATTTCGAAGAATACATATCAAAATTTCTCAGTTAACAAGGTTTAAACCATCTATCGTATGTTCTTTATTAAAATGTATAAATTTATAAAATGTTGTATAAAAACCATTTGTGCACACAAGTATACTTCGTTAGTTTTTAAGTATTAAAAAAGGCTGGAACATATGTCCCAACCCAACCAAATGTTAAAACTATTATTAAGCTAATATAATTGAAATGTAATTAACGTGCATTACGTTGGTGTAATTCATTTATATCAACAACAACGTTGTCCATACGTTTGGCAGTGTCTTTTAAGACGTTACGAGCAACATTATTATTAGGATCTAATTTTAAAATTTGCTTGGCGATATCAAAAGCCTTCTTATCTGAAATAACAGGTGTTGGTATCGCATGCAATAATAACATTTGTAACAAACTTTTAACTTCTTTGCCGTCAGTAAGTTTTATGGAAGCGTCTGCATGATAATAAGCAGAATCCAAAGCACCTTCATATTCACTTAGTGGATACACAAGCAATAAAAATGCTAAGTCATGCATTTCAGATGATTCTTCGTACTTAATCATATCTAAAATACATGTATAAAACATCATACTTTCTACTTCATGCGCACTTGAAATATATGCTTCTTCAAATTCCATAAAATCTGTTTCGGACATCAATTGTCGTACTAAATCAAACTCGCCATTCAATACATGTTTTTTTATAAGGTGTTGCATGGCAATGTCCTCCTATTTCTCCAGATTTTATTAAACATTTACATATATACTATCATATTTTTTATAAAGTTTCATTTGAAAAAGGTTTACATTTTTCATTATTAGTAAATTTTAACTAAAATGATTGTTTGATTTCTGCTAATGCATCATCAATTGAACCGCCGATTGATAGCTTTACTGCTGCGATAAAACTGCCTTCAACAATTGGTGCATCAACTTTTAACACACGATGATTACCATCATACATTTCAATTGCCATATCTACATTCATTTCTGAAGATCCAATATCGTAAAAACACAATGCATCATCCTCTAATTTAGTCAAAACTTCTTGGATGATATCAAATGAAGTTCCAATTGAACCATCTGGTAATCCCCCGATTGGTATAATATCAACGTCACCTGCCATTTGCTTTAACAAAGATTTTGTACCACTTGCAATTTCTTTACTGTGGCTAACAAGTATAATTTTAGGCATTATCTTCATCTCCAATCAAAGCGTTTAAAATATAAACCATACTTTGAGCACCTGGATCAATATAACCTTTTGATTCTTCTCCAAAATATGCAGCTCTACCTTTCGTTGCTACCATATCTTTTGTATTATCTGCTAATTGCTGTAAATCATTGAATGTTAAAGTTTCACCATTTTCAAGCTTCTCTGCTGCTCGCGCTACTACATCATACATTGTCTTTTCATTTAAAGTAACTTTACCACGTGATTCAACCGCTTCGGCAAATGCCTGAATTAGTGTAATGAAATCTTGATTATCCATATCATCTTTGGTGACTGCAGACATTTTAACAAAGCTAAAGCCATACAGTGGTCCTGATGCACCCCCAACATTTGACATCAATGCCATACCAGTCGATTTGAACAATGATTGCATTGAGCTATCATCAAGTTTGTCTTTAAGACTACTAAACCCACGAACCATGTTAACCCCGTGGTCACCATCACCAATTGCTCGATCTAATTCAGTTAATTCAGATTCATGTTTTTTAAACGTTTCTTCTAAATTTAATAAACGTGCTTTCATATCATTCACTTTCATTTGTGCCACCTCATAAATGTATATTTATTCATATTCACTTCTTATTTAAAGTATTGACTTGTTGTTGGTGCTAAAAATGCTTCCAAATATTCTGGTTTATTAGGCACGATAGTTATAGAAAAACCTTGCATGTCTAAAGATGTCATATAATCACCAACAAACCATTTAGCAACATTAACCGTTCTTGCAGCTAAATTTTGTTGAATATATTTAGTTACGATATTTAATTCAGATAACGGCGTACCACCCATACCATTTACCATTAATATGACATCATTGGCAGTAACTTCTTTATACAATTCGTCTAACAATGTTCCAACAATATGATCAATATCCTTTACTTCTTCCCTATGAATACCTTTTTCACCATGTATACCAATACCGATTTCCATTTTGTCGTCTTCAATATCAAAGCCATATTTTCCAGTAGTTGGAACAAGCGGTGGCTCAATTGCCATACCAATACTTTTAATTTCAGGTAACAACGCTTCTACACGCGATTTTATCTCTGTTAATGAATAACCTTTTTCAGCAAGATAACCGGCAAGCTTATGAACAAACACTGTTCCTGCAACACCACGACGTTGTACTTCGTTTGTCACAGCAATGTCGTCACGAACAATAACAGTTTGAACATTTATACCTTCCATTTCTGCAAGCTCTTGTGCCATTTCGAAATTCATCACGTCACCTGCATAGTTTTTTACAACTAGTAATACACCATCACCAGTATCTACTGCTTTAATAGCTTCTAATATTTTATCAGGTGTAGGTGATGTAAATACTTCGCCACAAACCGCTGCATCTAGCATACCTTCTGCAACAAAACCGGCATGCGCAGGTTCATGTCCGCTTCCACCTCCAGAGACTATTGCTACACCATGTTCTTTCTTAGCTTTTTTTACAATAACTGTATTAGCAATCAGATCTAACTCTGGGTGCGCAATTAACAATCCTTCAAGCATATCAGTTAAAAATGTTTCTTTTTTATTGATTAACTTTTTCATCATGTTGTACCTCCTTGGTATTATCAGTCATAGTATAAAACAGAATAAATGAATGCGCTATCATAAAGAATTAACCTGATACCGTTATCAAATATATTTTTGATAAGATCCTCTTGATAACTTAATGGTTCATTATTGAAAAAATAAATAGTCTTGAGTGGCTCATTAAATAAAAAATGCTATGAAAAGCCTTATAATAAAGTGCCTTTCATAGCAATAAGTTGTGTCCTTTGACACTATACATTTTTCGTTTTGTACATTAAATATAAGAAATACGGTGCACCAATAATTGCTACGACAATACCTGCTGGAACCCCACCTGGTTGTAATACAATTTTGCCAATTGTATCAGCTATAACAAGTAAACATGCCCCTACTAAAATGGCAATTGGTAAAAACAACTGGTGACGTGGTCCAACGATACGTTTGGCAATATGCGGACCCATTAATCCGATAAACGAAATCGAACCTGCTACTGCTACAGCAGCAGATGATAACATCACTGCGATAAAGAATAATATTAAACGTTCTCTGCTTAACCTTACACCTAGACCTCGTGCAATATTATCACCCGTATGAATAATATTTAGTGTATTCGATTTAAATAGTAAGTAAGGAATAATAATCAACACCCACGGTAAAAATGCAATGACAAATGGCCATTCGTCACCCCAAATATTACCTGCAAACCAAGCAGCGATGAAATCAGATTGCTTATCATCAAATTTTGACATAATTGTAATTGAGCCACCATATAATGCTGTTTGTAAACCTACACCTATTAATACCATACTCGCAGGTGTAACACCTTCATTTTTATTAAAACTGAAAATAAAAATAATCAATGCAGTGGCGATACCACCTAGTATACTTATTAACGGCAGTACATAAACAAAGTTGTCAGCATTAATTTTACCAATTGCAATAAATAATGCGATTGCAAATCCGCCACCTGCGTTAATACCTAATATACCGGGTTCAGCTATTGGATTTTTCGTGACACTTTGCACTATTGCACCACTAATACTAAGCGCTGCGCCAGCCAAAATAGTAATCATCATCCGAGGTAATCTGAAATCTAATAAGATTAACTCATCAATGGCATCACCTTGTCCAATTAAAGTTTTGAAAAATCTTTCAACAGGTATGTTGTATTCACCTGAGGTAATACTCCAAGTACAACCTAGAAATAGTAGAATGCTAAAAACAGCCAGTGCAATCCATTGTCTGCGTTTATTATTTGAACTAATCATATTGAGCGTCCTCCTTTTTTAACTAAATATAAAAAGTAAGGAACACCGATAAATGAAATGATTGCACCAACAGGCGCTTCTCCTAAATATCGTGCTATCACATCGGCAACAAGCACGAGTATCCCACCTAACAAGGCTGTTAATGGTAGAATTTTAGCATAATCAGTTCCAATTAAAAATCTTGCTATATGAGGTACCATCAAACCTACAAATGCAACTTGTCCAGCGATAGCAACTGCAATACCTGCTAGAATCATAGCAATAATTAAACATATGCCTCTGATCATTGTTACATTTTGACCTAAACCTTTAGCTAATGATTCACCAAGATTTAAAATGGTAAGTTGTTTACTAATTGTTAATATAATGAATAACGCAATACCAATTAATGGAATTGCCCACTTAAGGTGTGACCATGTTGTGCCTGAAACGCCTCCAGCAGTCCAAAATGTTACTGTTTGATTTAGTCTAAAAGCTAATGCAATACCTTGACTTAGCGCTGTTAACATAGCACTTACTGCTGCACCCGCTAAAATAATACGCATCGGATTAAATCCATCACGTCTAGATCGGCCTATCATTAATACAATAGCACCTCCTAGAATAGCACCTAAAAATCCAACAAACATCAATATTAAAAATGAAGTGTTTGGTAAAACTGCATATGTTAATGCTAAAGCAAATGAAGCACCTGAATTTAAACCAATGAGCGCCGGATCAGCAAGACCATTACGAGTAACACCTTGTATAATCGCACCAGAAACTGCAAGCGCCATACCTACAATTACTGCTGCTATATTTCTGGGAATCCTAATCTCATTGATGATGTTTTGCTGTTGATTGCTAGGATTATAATTAAAAATAGCCTCTATAATTGTAGAGGCTTGAATTTTGGCGTCACCTATTAATGTAGAAATAAATAGTGTGATTAGTAGTATCATACTTAAACCTATAATATAGGATAAAAACTTCAATGGCGTTGGGTTCTCTCTATTTGTCATGTTAATTGTCCTTTTTATCATATTAACTTACTTAATTAAGAATAAGCTCTGCGACATAAGTCATAAGTTACCAGTAAAGGTTTTCCAGTTTTAGGATCTTTACTTAAAACAACATCAATATTAAAAACTTTTTCTAATATTTCCTGTGTTAATACGTCTTCTGTTGAACCTGTAGCGATGATATCCCCTTCTTTCATCGCAATAAGATGATCTGAGAAACGAATCGCTTGGTTGATATCATGAAGAACCATGACAATTGTACAACCTTGTTCCTGATTTAGCTTCTGAACTAATTCTAGTATTTCTAATTGATGACAGATATCTAAATATGTTGTTGGTTCGTCTAAAAAGATAATATCAGTTCTTTGTGCTAATGCCATTGCAATCCAAACACGTTGTCTTTGACCACCACTTAAATCATTGATTGAACGGTGTCGGAATGTATCAGTTCCTGTAACTTCCATTGCCCAATCAATTTCTTTCTTATCCTCAGCAGTTAATCTACCAAATCCTTTTTGATGTGGAAAACGACCATATGAAACTAATTCCCCAACAGTTAAGCCATCTGCTACTTCAGGTGATTGAGGTAAAATGGCTATTTTTTTTGCAATCTCTTTCGTAGATTGTGTATGAATATTTTCACCATCTAAAAATACTTCGCCTTCTTTAACTGCCAATAAACGTGACAATGCCTTTAGCAAAGTAGATTTCCCGCAGCCGTTAGGACCAATGATTGACGTCACTTTGCCATCTGGTATTTCAACATCTAATTTATTTATAATCGTGTTATCCCCGTAACCAATTTTAACTTGTTGTCCATGCAAACGATTCATAATTTCCCTACTTTCAATAAAATTCTTTCTGTTTATAAAAAATAATTTCTATTTTTAAATTATCAATTTTCAAAGGCATCCCAATTGATAATGATTATCATGAACATCATTATAACATTTTTCAATCTTATTGACTAACATTACTTTTTAAATTGGATAGCTCGATTTGTCATGTCTTGTATATTACTTTTATAAAATAAAAAACGCCCACAGATAAGTCTTCATAGTTCAAAAACTTGTCCGTGGACTTCTATTTAAGTATGTGTGCTCATACCATTTATTTATTCATCTGCAAGAAAGCCATTACCATAGACATCTCTTACATCATGAATTACGAGGAATGCATCTTTATCGATTTGTTTAATTAATCGCTTTGCTTTTGAAACTTGTGTTTTAGAAATAACAACGTATAAGACATCTTTTTCTTCACGCGTATAATAGCCATGTCCGTTTAAAATGGTTAAACCTCTTCCAATTTGCTCGTCTATTGCTTTGGCAAGTTTGTCGGGATTAGTTGAAATAATCGTCATAGCTTTTTTAGTGTTTAAACCTTCTATGACATATTCCATCACTTTTGTTCCTATATAAAGTGATATTACTGTTACTAATACTTTATCAAGTGGAATAACTGTAAGTGAAATTGCAACAACGATCATATCGAAGAAAAGCAAAGCATATGGCGTGCTTACATCGAGGTATTTCGTTGCAATTCTTGCCAAAATTGTTGTACCTGCTGTTGTACCGCCTGCAAGGATAATTACTCCGATTCCTAGTCCAACGCTTACACCACCAAAAATGGCATTCACAATGCTGTTTCCAGTTTCTACTTGCCATGATTCTGTTAAACTCAAAAATATTGAAATAAGAATTGTTACAAGAATAGTTAAGTACATACTTCTCTTACTCAAAAATTTATAACCAATGGCAATCAATACTGCGTTGACCAAGAAGTTAGTGATGGCTGGTGAAATATGAAACGCATAATATAAAATAATTGCTAAACCTGTAACCCCGCCTTCACCTAAGTTACCAGAAATAATAAATGCATTTACACCTGCAGCAAAGATAAATGAACCTAAGACAACTAGTATTAAATCTTTAACCGTTTTATTCACGAAACCATCCCCTTTATATATTTATTAGACTATAAAAATAGTAGCACAACAAAAATGCTGTCACAACTCTATGGAAAGAGTTCTAACAAAGATTTACTATTTAACTAATTTATATGAAGAATAGCTTTCCCTAATAAATATCACTCACAATATAATAATTAAAAATATTCTGAATTTTTAATTTACTTTCATTTCATTGTCTGCTATAATGTTTTTAACTTCTTCAATAGAGAAGTTATCTCCTTTGTGTTGTTTATAATAACAAAACAAATTTTGCTCGAAGTACTATGACTGTACCTAGTCCTTACTGTCATATGTACAATAATATTCATTTCCCATAAAAGCCAAGTGTATTACCATGTGCACTTGGTTTTTATAATGCTTCAATTTCGGTAACTTTAAAAATATTTAAATACCTTTATATCAATAATAAAAAAGTCCAAGCATCTCACCTATATCAATAGACGACATGCCTGGACATATTTATTAGTTAAAATGTATTATCATAGTCACTCTTCGACATATTACCATGCAAATAAACCAACGAAAGCTGCTGTTAATAATGAAACTAGGATACCTGATAATAGCATCATAGGTACATATTTAGATACAAAGTCTGATGTCTTTTTATCAACAATGCCTTTCAATGTACCGATAATCATACCAATCGTTGAGAAGTTTGCAAATGAAATTAAGAATGTTGTAATAACCGCACGATGGTGTGGTGTATAAGATGCAATATCTTTAGAAATTTCACCCATAACAACAAATTCATTTGTAACAATTTTCTTAGCCATTTGTTGTGCTACCAACCACGCTTCATCATAAGGTAAACCGAGTAATAGCGCAAATGGATACATAAACACACCTAAAATTTGGTTTAAACCGAAACTACCTTTAATGCCTATCCATCCTGCTATCAATCCTGTAATCAAATTGATAAAACGATCAAATAGATCAGCTAACGCTACAAAACTAATAACAAATGCGATGATGATTAATACTAATTTACCTGCTGCTAATACAGAATCTCCAAGGAATGAGAAGAATGGTTGACGTTCAACTTCATTGTTTTTAAGACTGTAAATAATATCTTCTTTCTCTTCAACACTTACTGGATTCAACAAGCATGACACAATAATCGCGTTAACGATATTTAGTGGAATTGCCGTTAGTACCAGTTCTCCTGGTACCATTTGTACATACGCACCTACAATAGCTCCGGATACAGAGCTCATTGACATCATTGCGATTGTTAATACACGCATTTCATTCATACGTTTTAGTTGCTCACTTGATACGGCTAATGCTTCAGTATTTCCTAAGAACATCATTTCTATCCCAAAGAATGACTCGAATTTAGGTTGTCTTGTTACTTTAGCTAGTAACCAACCAATACCTCCAATAATTTTCGGTAAAATATTAAAGTACATTAAGATATCAAATAATGGCACTATTAATAATATTGGGAATAAGGCTGCAACAGCCATATCCATCATTTTAACATTTGTCAAACTTGCAAATGCAAAACCTGTACCAGCATGCGCTGACTGAACTACCCAAGCGATACCATTGGCTGCTCCTCGTACTGCTTTTTGACCCCAATCAAAATAAATAAAGAACCATGCTAAAAACAGGTTTAAAACAACTAAGATCCCAATTGATTGCCATTGGATATTTTTGCGATCTCTTGAAAATAATACCGCAATACCAAGAAATACAATTAGACCAATAATGTTGATTAATAAAAACATTTGGCACCCACCTATGATTTAATTTTTTAAAAATTTAGAAACATTGAAATATCAAACTTCTGTACCATGGACTCTAAAATCAGTTAAATTGCTATGTAAAATATGAAGAATTATGACTCGTGGCTACAGTATTTAATATATGTATGTTTGCTTATAACTTGTATTATACCATGAGCATTTTTTTCTTAAAATATCGATTTCATTAATTTAAGAATTATTATGTCGTAACTTCTCAAATGATTTAAAATAGACAAAAGCTTGAAGCAATTTATTAACATCTATATCCATCAATGTGCCACACTTTAATTTCCTCGATGGTATATGTGTATTTGCTCCAAGCTTACTTATATATAAAATTAATCTGTTAATTTTTGAGACACTACAAAGTTTTTATACTTCGCATGTGATGCCATCAGTTCTGAATGCGTACCTTTACCTGTTACCTGTCCTTTGTCTAAGAATATAATTTGACCGGCTTTTTTAATTGTAGACAAACGATGCGCAATGACAATCGTTGTTCTACCTTCCATCAATGTTTCTAAAGCTTCTTGAATTTTCAATTCACTTTCACTATCGAGATTAGCTGTTGCTTCATCAAGTAACAAAATATCAGGATTTTTAACAAAACTTCTAGCAATATCAATACGTTGACGTTGTCCGCCAGACAGTTTCAATCCTCGTTCACCTACAAGCGTGTCATATCCTTCATCAAATTGCATGATAAAATCATGACAGTTCGCTAATTTAGCATAATTAATAAGTTCTTCATCTGAAACATGACGATTAATTCCGTATAAAATATTGTCTCTAATTGTACCACTCATCATCGAATTTGATTGCATAACATATCCAATTTTGCGTCGCCACTTAGATAACGGGATATTATAGACACTTTCAAGGCCATATTTAATATCACCTGACTCAATTTCATACATACGTTCTATCAGATTAAATATCGTACTTTTACCAGACCCAGAAGGACCTACAAAAGCACTCACTTGACCTTGTGGGATTTGGAACGACACATCATCTAATATTTTCTTCACATCATATTTAAAGTCTACATGTTCAAATGACAATACACCGTCATCAATTAATACATTTTCAGAATCTTCAAGAGCTTCTGTCGGTTCAATAGGTTCTTGCATGATTTCGTATATTCTACTACTTGCACCGACTGCCTTTTTATAATCTGTAACTAACGTTGAAAGATTGATTAAAGGCATAGATAACTGAATAACATAAAATATCATTGCAATTAATGTACCTGCAGTGATTGCACCAGTCGCAATTTCTAATGCACCAAAACCTAAAATAATTGCAATTGTTAGCAACATAACTATACCTGAAATTGGTTGTACAACTGCCGCAATTTTAGCCTGTTTTAAACCTAATTTATATATTTCATTCAAATTTTTATGTGCATTATCTAATTCAAGACGCTCTGTATTTGATATTTTAACAAGACGCATTTCAGTTAGGACACGCCCTAACAAACCACTGAAGTTTGCAATTTCAGATTGTGTACTTGTCGATATCTTTTGCATAATACGACCTAGAGGAATCATAATTAAAACGAATATCGGTATCGTTATAAATGTTAATAATGTCATTTTCCAATCTAAAATAAATAACATGATTAGTGACCCAACTAATGTAACGATTGATGGTAATAAGTTAGGTAGCTTTTGTGAAATAAATTCATTTATCACTTTCGTATCGTCAGTTAATCGACTCATTAATTGACCACTTTCATTTTTGTCAAAGAATGGCATTTTTAATTGTATGATATGCTCCCATAAAACTGAGCGTATCGCATAAATAATCTTTTCACCAATTTTACTTAATAAATATAAACCTAATCCGCTTAATAAAGCATTGATAACAAAGATACCACCAAATAATGCGATTAGATTCCAATTGATATGGCTCACGGAAAATTTATCTACAATTCGTCCAGTAAACAGTGGCACTAATAGTCCACTTAAGCTCCCTAGTGATGAAATAGTGATAGCTGCAACGATAAGACCCACTGGCCATGATAGTTTTTTAAATAAGAAAAACAATGGATTTTCTCGTTTCATAGTTTTACCTCTTCTGTTTGAAATTTATAGTTAATTCATTTAGATAGATACATGCATTTCTATCATATACTTTCTCCCAACAAAACTTTAAAAATCAAATAAAGTGTTGCCCCAAAATACCGCTCATAACATTTATATGATAGAATATTTCTATTGCATTTTTTGTAATAACTTCTCAAAGTCTTTATATTAAAACATGAAAATTAATCGCTTTTGAGTAAGTTTGCTCTTCGTACAAACATTATAACACCTTTAGCTACACACGTAATATATTTGCATTATTTTTCAAATTAACTGCAGAAAACTTTATTTTCAACAATTTAATTAAGGTGAAGTGAATTAGCAATGATTTCCGTAAGTAGGAATAACCATTGCTTTTAGGGAATATTTAAGAATTGGAAAAGGGAAGATTAACGCTTTATGAAAAATTTAATATCTATTATCATCATTTTATGTTTAACATTAAGTATTATGACACCATATGCACAAGCTGCTAACAGTGACGTAACCCCTGTACAAGCAGCAAATCAATATGGTTATGCAGGTTTGTCAGCTGCATACGAACCGACGAGTGCTGTTAATGTAAGTCAAACTGGACAATTACTGTATCAATACAATATCGATACTAAGTGGAATCCAGCGTCTATGACCAAATTAATGACAATGTACTTAACATTGGAAGCTGTAAATAAGGGGCAGCTTTCACTTGATGACACTGTCACAATGACGAACAAAGAATATATTATGTCTACACTACCTGAGTTGAGTAATACGAAACTATATCCTGGACAAGTATGGACAATCGCAGACCTATTACAAATTACAGTATCTAATTCTAGTAATGCCGCGGCATTAATTTTAGCTAAGAAGGTATCAAAAAACACCAGCGATTTCGTTGATTTAATGAATAACAAAGCTAAAGCTATCGGAATGAAAAATACACATTTCGTCAATCCAACGGGTGCTGAAAATTCAAGATTACGTTCATTTGCACCAACAAAGTATAAAGACCAAGAACGTACTGTAACGACTGCTAGAGACTATGCCATTTTAGATTTACACGTGATTAAAGAGACACCTAAAATATTAGACTTTACAAAGCAGTTAGCACCAACAACGCATGCAGTTACGTATTACACATTCAACTTTTCATTGGAAGGTGCAAAAATGAGTTTGCCGGGTACAGATGGTTTAAAAACTGGATCAAGTGATACAGCAAATTACAACCATACGATTACTACCAAACGAGGTAAATTTAGAATTAATCAAGTTATCATGGGTGCGGGAGACTATAAAAACCTTGGTGGCGAGAAGCAACGTAATATGATGGGGAATGCATTAATGGAACGCTCATTTGATCAGTATAAATATGTAAAAATATTGTCTAAAGGTGAGCAAAGGATAAATGGTAAGAAATATTATGTTGAAAACGATCTTTACGATGTTTTACCAAGTGATTTTAGTAAAAAAGATTATAAACTTGTAGTCGAAGATGGTAAAGTACACGCGGACTATCCAAGAGAATTTATTAATAAAGATTATGGACCTCCAACTGTAGAAGTTCATCAGCCAATTATTCAAAAGGCAAATACTGTTGCTAAAAGTATGTGGGAAGAACATCCATTATTCACTATCATTGGTGGTGCATGCCTTGTCGCTGGATTAGCACTAATTGTTCATATGATAATCAATCGTTTATTTAGAAAAAGAAAATAAAACATACTAAAAACGGACAAGTTGCACATTATAAAGCTGCGAAACTTGTCCGTTTTATATTTATTTTATAATAACCTACATTAATTTATCGTTTAGTATCGATAGTTCTATATAATTTATTTAGCATCTTTACCATATAATTCTTGTTTGATTTTAGTCGTCGAAATGCCTTCTGTACGTTTTAAATAAATGACTTCACATTTATCCTTTAAGAAGTCGAATTCACCTTCCCAGTCATGTCCCATAACAAAAACATCTACATCAAATTTTTCGACATCGTCTTCTTTTTGTCCCCAGCCCTTTTCTGGAATGACTAAATCGACATAGCGTATTGATTCAAGCATCATTTTTCGTTGTTCATAATCATAATAAGATTTTTTATGTTTAATTTGATTAAATTCATCTGTTGATAATGCTACTATTAAATAATCGCCCATCTCTCTTGCACGACGAAGCAATTCGATATGACCATAGTGAAGTAAGTCATATGTGCCATATGTTATTACACGTTTCATTAAGTTATCCTCCTCATATTGTCACATCATAGGATTGCAGTTTATGGTCATCAATGTACACGTTATCGTTTTAACATTGATTTTGTTCGATGTGCAAACTTTCTCCCTTTAAGTTGTATCAAGAATTTTTTATAAGTCGGCCTATTAATGCCCACTTGAATTAATGTTTGTCGCCACAATTCGTATATTTCTCTATCCCAATTCTCACCAATAAATTCAACTGTATTTATAATGTCAAACATGTTTTGCGATACATAATCAGAATGCTGCATAGACATAATATAGTCTTTTACGAGTTGAATTGTCGTGTGCGTTACTGCTGGGTGTTCGTTCATATAATATTTTAATGAATTATTGAATAAAATACGATCAACCATATCACTATATAATAGCCTTTGTTCAGGTAATAGTAACATTTCCATGACTCGTTGTCTTATTTTCATAATTTCTGTGATATATCTATTAAAATCTTCATCGTTACTTGTAGCATGTGTATCTATATCGTTATCTCCGACAATCATCTGTGAAACTAAATGTATATCCGTAGCTTTTTGTATCGCCTTGACAAGTATTGCGTGATTGTATGTGTTAGCTAAAGTTTCGTCACACTGTAATTCAGCAAATTTAGCACTGAATAACTTTCCGTCAAAAGACATCATTGATAACAAATCTGGTTGTTCCGTTAATGTAACGATTCGATTATCTTTAATAAACTCATCAGCACTTTTCAATTTCCATTCACCATGGTAATTGTAAGCTCGCTGCCCTATTACCATATCAATATTATCATTATTTTTGAAAGCTGCAGTTAACCTATCTAATTTACCTGGCAATACGATTGATGTTGGATTTATGACCATAAATGCGTCACTATCATGTGGATCTGTCATTTTGATATCCATCAAACCTTTATTAATACACGTAGCTATCGAAGCATTTTGTAATTGTATTAATGAAATATGCTTGAGTTCTCTTTGTAACCGTTCAATCATAGGAATTGTTTGATCAGTAGAACCACCATCAATACAAAGGATTCTATAGTGTTCTTTACTCTCAATAGATATTAACAATTGTCGAATTGTTGCCTCATTATTACATGTAGGTATGATTATCGTAAGCCTCATTTTGTCACCATCTTATCTATATATTCTGTGAGCTGATGTAAACTTTTATCAGTATTATACTTATGCCAATCTTTAAATAACGGATTTAATAGATGTTCTTTTTCTTGTATCGTCATTATTAAATCTTCTTCAGTATACACTTTGTAGCTATCCGGTATTGCTTTGTAAAATTGATTCAGGCCTCTCACTTTATCATATGTTCCTTCATCATACACATAAAATATAGTTGGAATATCTAACAAGCTAGCTTCTATTGGCAGCGAACTATAGTCGCTAATAATTATATCTGACATTAGCATTAATGTAGACGTGTCGATTGAAGATACGTCATCAATGTCTGAATGTTCAATTGATGGATGTAATTTATTAATCAGTGTATATCCTGGTAAACATTTTTCAAAATAAGCTTTATCAATAGCCCTATTATCTGCTTTATCTTCTCTATATGTTGGTACATATAATACCAACTTATTTGTAATTCCATATTTATCCTTTAACTCTGCCTTAACCGTTGCTCTATCAGCTGTGTAATATTTATTAATTCTCGGAAGCCCAAAATACAGCATTTGCTCTTCTGTTGCACCTAAAGACTGTTTAAAACATTGTGACATTTGTTCACAACCCACTAAGTAAAAATCCGTCGCTTGATAAACTTTACGGTACTGCTGAACCATTGCCTTGTCAGACACATCGACTTGATGATCTGTTAATCCAAAGTTTTTTAATGCACCACTTGCATGCCACGTTTGAACAATGTGTTGATTAGAAGTCTTATTATATCCACCTAGTAATAGGTAATAATTATCGATAATAATCATCTGCGCGCTTTTCAAAGCCTTAATTTGTTTTACCAATGTTCGATTAGTCATTTCTATCACATCAACATCGTCGCTAAGTTCAGATAAATAAGGCGCTTGTTTTGGTGTTGTTAAAACAGTTTTCTGATACGACGAATTATTTAATGCTTTGATGATAGGCTTAATATCTTCTGGAAAAGTCATCATAAATACGATATGCGGTTTATCAATCACTTGAGGCGTAATCATTTTAGAAAGTATTCGAACTACCAAATGATAAAATTTCTTTATTAAAACGTTCATAATACACCAACTTAATATGTTATTTACTTAAATTATAAACAAAAATGAACCCCACTTCCATTTATTAATGGTTAGCGGGGTTTCGTCATATAAATATATTACAAGAAGTCTGCAAATTGATCTCTATATTTCATGTGTAGGTACGCACCAATTGCAAAGAAAATGGCAACAATACCGAAATTGTATAACATTAATTTCCAATGATCCATGAAATACCATTCGTGATATAAAATTGCTGCACGGTATGATTCAGCAATAAAGTAAACTGGATTATATTTCATCATTTCATGAATTAAACCACTGATACCATGGTTCTTTGGTAGCCACAAAATTGGTGAAAAGTAAAATAATATTCTTAATATTGCTTGCATTAACATTTGTGTATCTCTAACTAACACACCGAGTGTTGATGTTAATAACGTCACCGAGGCAGTTAAGAAAAAACAAAACGGTACATATATCAATAATTGAATGATATGTATTGATGGATAAATACCAGTAAACATACATGCAATTATCACAAGTAAAAGTAAGCCTAAATGTCCATAAAATCTACTTGTCACAATATATGTCGGTATTATCGATAACGGGAAGTTCATTTTCGATACTTGATTAAACTTTTGTGTAATTGCTTTAGTACCTTCTAAAATACCTTGGTTGATGAAGAACCACATACTGATACCAACCAATAACCAATAAACAAAAGGTACACCATGAATTGGTGCATTACTTCTTATTCCTAATCCAAAAACCATCCAGTAAACCATAATTTGCATAACAGGGTTAATTAATTCCCAAGCCACACCTAAATAGTTACTATGATTGATAATTTTAACTTGAAACTGAGCCAGTCTTTGAATTAAATAAAAGTTCTTTACATGTTCTTTAAAAACTGTTCCTATTGCTGACATTCCATTAAACCACACTTTCAAATGTTTAACTATTTCTCTACTTAACTAAATAGTATTATAATAATTGTTGTAAATACTATCACTATACATGGATGCTATCAAAATTATTGTCTAGTTCTTTAAAATATTAGTTTATTACAAATACATTATAGTATACAATCATGTAAGTTGAAATAAGTTTAGTTTTTAAATATCATTGTTATCATTGATGATTAACATTTTGTGTCAAAACACCAACTCTGATAATAACAAAATCTTCTATACACTTTACAACAGGTTTTAAAATTTAACAACTGTTGAGTAGTATATTATAATCTAGATAAATGTGAATAAGGAAGGTCTACAAATGAACGTTTCGGTAAACATTAAAAATGTAACAAAAGAATATCGTATTTATCGTACAAATAAAGAACGTATGAAAGATGCGCTCATTCCCAAACATAAAAACAAAACATTTTTCGCTTTAGATGACATTAGTTTAAAAGCATATGAAGGCGACGTCATAGGGCTTGTTGGCATCAATGGTTCCGGCAAATCAACGTTGAGCAATATCATTGGCGGTTCTTTGTCGCCTACTGTTGGCAAAGTGGATCGTAATGGTGAAGTCAGCGTTATCGCAATTAGTGCTGGCTTGAGTGGACAACTTACAGGGATTGAAAATATCGAATTTAAAATGTTATGTATGGGCTTTAAGCGAAAAGAAATTAAAGCGATGACACCTAAGATTATTGAATTTAGTGAACTTGGTGAGTTTATTTATCAACCAGTTAAAAAGTATTCAAGTGGTATGCGTGCAAAACTTGGTTTTTCAATTAATATCACAGTTAATCCAGATATCTTAGTCATTGACGAAGCTTTATCTGTAGGTGACCAAACTTTTGCACAAAAATGTTTAGATAAAATTTACGAGTTTAAAGAGCAAAACAAAACCATCTTTTTCGTTAGTCATAACTTAGGCCAAGTGAGACAATTTTGTACTAAGATTGCTTGGATTGAAGGCGGAAAGTTAAAAGATTACGGTGAACTTGATGATGTATTACCTAAATATGAAGCTTTCCTTAACGATTTTAAAAAGAAATCCAAAGCCGAACAAAAAGAATTTAGAAACAAACTCGATGAGTCCCGCTTCGTTATTAAATAAACCGAAAAAACCGAGAATCTCCATTTAAGGATTTCCTCGGTTTTATTTTTGTCATCATGATTATTTCGCCTTTTTTATTTTTCTTTTTGCTTTGGCTATTTTATACATAAATATAGGAATACTCTTTAATCTACCAATACGTTTCCAATCTATTAATGCTCTATATATCCATTCAATGTTTAATTTTCTAAAGATATAAGGCGCTCTCTTTTTAGCCCCAGCAAATACTTCAAGAGAACCACCTACGCCCATCATCACTGTAGATTCAAATTGGTTTTCATGTGTCATAATCCATTCTTCTTGTTTAGGGAATCCCATACCTACAAATATGTAATCAGGTTTAAACAGTTTAATTCGTTTTACTACTGTCTCATCTTCTAAATCAATATAACCGTGATGATGTGCAAACGATATGTTTGGATATCTTTGTTGCAATGCATATTGTGCCGCTTCTACAACTTCATTAGTTGCCCCTAGCAAAAATACTTTTTGATGATTTACATGAGCAATTTTCAAACATTCATCCATCAACTCAATACCAGGTATACGATGCGCTAGAGGTTGCTTTAAACGATGCGAAGCTTTGACTACTCCTGTCCCATCAGCAACAATATAGCTCGCTTGATTTATTAACTCTAAATACGCTTGATGCGTCGTCGCGTAATTCACTATTTCAGGGTTGGCTGTTACTATAAAAAGATTATTCGTTGATTGATTTGCAAAAAAGGTTTTAATATTTTCAACCATTTGCAACATTGTTGTATTATCAAAATCGACCCCTAAAATGTCAACTTTGGCTGTATTGGATCTTTCTTCAACAGTCATAACAGGAATCTCCTATCTTATTTCATTATTATGTTAGTGTAATCAATATTAACAGTATTTATATTCATCCTATTTATATCGAAATGATTTTGCTTTATTTTAACACATATTCACCTTTTCAAAAATTAAAATTAGTTTAACTAAGGTAAGTCTAAAGTCTAACGCTATTGATGCCAATATCATTTATAATAAGTGCTAAGCAAACTTTAAATTAATATCTTATATGAGGTTAACAATGAATTATTTATCAAACTTTTTTAATACGACAATTCAACTTAATATATACATTATCGTTATTGTTGCAGCTTGTTATATTGCTATTCATCAATATAGACATAAGCCTGTTTTGAACTATTTAGATGTCATTTTAAACTATATCCCTGTTTTAACACATGAATTTGGTCATGTACTGTTTAATAAACTCGCTGGTGGCCGTGCAAAAGATTTAGTCATTGTAACAAGCCCACGAGAGCGACAACAGACATTACAACAAGGATTCGCAATTACACAATCTAGACATCTAGCAGGCCAATGGCTTACAACGATTGGTGGTTATTTAATGCCACCTATTATGTTATTGATAGGTTTAGCGTCGAGCCATTATCAGATACCTAGTTTCTTTATATTTACCTATTTATTGATATTTATTTATTTTTTAATTTTAACATCTAGAAAAGGCTCACCCATTGTTGTTATAACTTTAATTTCTATCATGTTGTATTTTATATTAAAAGATGAAAATATAGTAGAAATTCAACTACTTGTCACAATGAGTTATCAATATATTTTAGGTGTATTATTAGGCGAAGTTCTACAATCTAGTTGGACGATTGCTAAATTGACTTTCCAGCGTCCGAGTCCACAGTGGGATGGTAGTGCACTTAAAGAACTCAGTCATGTACCTATCTTCATTTATAGTACAATCTGGATTATCTTCAATCTTTATGCAGTGAATATTTTACTCAAATATACTCACTTGATAAATTAACTAATAAAAAAGAAGCCTAAAGCAATTATCCATATGTCTTTATCAGTTCAATCATGGATATCTTTATGGCTTCTTTATTTTATTTTTCAGCAAACATGTTCATTGCATTTTCGTAACTGACAATAATTACATTATCATTACGTTTAATGATAATTACTTTATTCATTTCATCTTTCGATACAATTTCCACTTCATTACCAATAGAAATATCTTTACTAGACAAATATATTAGCAAATCGGTCTTATCTCTCACACGTTTGATTGTAACGATATCACCAGGTTCATAATTCAAAATCGTTGTTATATATTTCTCTTTATATTCATTATTTCTAGGAATCACACCGCCGTGCGGGCAAGTTTCTGGGAAATTTAACAGGCTATCCAGCCTTTCAACAAATAAATCTGAAATTCGATGTTCTAAAATTTCTGCTTCTTGATGTACTTCTTCCCAATTATATTTCAATATTTCTATTAAAAATAATTCTAATAGTCGATGTCTCTTAATGATATCAAGCGTATGCGTTAAACCATCCTCTGTTAATCTAACACCTTTGTATGGTTTTGTTTCAACATAGCCTGCTTTTTCAAGACGTCCTACCATTTCACTTACAGATGGAGGCTTAATATTTAAAAATTGAGATAAGATTTTATTTGTCACAAAGTTTTTATCGCCATTATTCGTAAGGATTGCCTTTAAATAGTCCTCTTTTTCTTCAGTTAACATACTTTCACCTCACATACATTGTCTATATTATATCACGAATTTACTTGACATGATAAATATTCTCAGTTTATTATACAATTAATTAGGTTAGCCTAAACTTTTAATTAGGAGGTATAAACATTTGTTAGAAACAAAAGATTTAAATCTGTTTTTAGGTAATAAGCATGTACTTAAAAACATTTCCTTATCGATACCAGTACGCGGCGAAATAATTGGTATCATGGGCCCGAATGGTGCTGGTAAATCTTCCCTTATCAAGTCTTTAATTGGTGAATTTAATGCTACCGGTACTAAATTGTTATATAACAAACCTATACAACAACAACTGCAACATATTACATATATTCCACAAAAAGCACATATTGATTTAGATTTTCCTATAAGTGTGGAACAAGTGATTTTATCAGGTTGCTACAAAGAAATTGGATGGTTTAGACGACCTAATAAATCAGCAAGGGATAAACTCAAACAGTTATTAAGCGATTTAGAATTAGAATCTTTACGTCATCGACAAATTTCAGAATTAAGTGGTGGACAATTACAACGTGTGCTAGTAGCAAGAGCATTGATGTCCGAAAGTGAAGTTTATTTTCTAGATGAGCCGTTTGTCGGAATTGATTTTAGTAGCGAAAAATTAATCATGACAAAAATCGAGAACTTAAAACAACAAGGAAAACTTATTCTTATCATCCACCATGATCTATCAAAAGCAAAGCAATACTTTGATCGCATTATTCTATTAAATCAAACATTACGATACTTTGGTGATAGTGAAGAGGCTATGAGTGTCACTCGCTTAAACGAAACATTTATGAGTAGCACTGACTGTAGTGACCCTAGTCAAAGGAGCAATATAACATGTTAGAGTTTGTCGAACATTTATTTACATATCAATTCTTGAATCGAGCATTGATAACTTCAATTATTGTAGGGATAGTTTGTGGTACAGTTGGTAGTTTAATTGTATTACGTGGTCTTTCATTAATGGGAGATGCAATGAGTCACGCAGTATTACCTGGTGTTGCCCTATCATTCTTATTTGGTATTCCAATGTTTGTAGGCGCACTTATAACTGGTATGATCGCAAGTATTTTTATCGGTTATATCACATCTAGTAGTAAAACGAAACCTGACGCCGCTATTGGAATTAGTTTTACCGCTTTCTTAGCTTCGGGGATTATTATTATTAGCTTAATAAACACTACGACAGATTTGTACCATATTCTGTTTGGTAATTTACTGGCAATCACAAATAGTGCATTTTTAACAACTATTGTGATTGGTTCAATCGTCCTTATTCTAATCATTATTTTCTATCGTCCATTAATGATTTCTACATTCGATCCAACGTTTAGTAGAATGAGTGGTCTAAATACGACGTTATTACATTACTTTGTGATGTTGTTACTCTCATTAGTAACAGTAGCAAGTATTCAAACGGTAGGTATTATTCTTGTAGTTGCATTATTAATTACACCTGCATCTACAGCATTTTTAATTAGTAAAAAACTATACTCAATGATGATTATAGCAAGTTTAATAAGTGTCATAAGTTCAATTGTCGGACTTTATTACAGCTATATTTACAACATTCCTAGTGGTGCGACAATCGTACTTTGTACGTTTGTAATTTATATCATCACATTATTTTTCACAAAATTTACGAATAGAAAGAAACGAGGAAGTTTAACATGAAAAAATTAGTACCTTTATTATTAGCCTTATTACTTCTAGTTGCTGCATGTGGTACTGGTGGTAAACAAAGCAGTGATAAGTCAAATGGCAAATTAAAAGTAGTAACGACGAATTCAATTTTATATGATATGGCTAAAAATGTTGGTGGAGACAACGTCGATATTCATAGTATTGTACCTGTTGGTCAAGATCCTCATGAATATGAAGTTAAACCTAAAGATATTAAAAAGTTAACTGACGCTGACGTTATTTTATACAACGGATTAAATTTAGAGACTGGTAACGGTTGGTTTGAAAAAGCCTTAGAACAGGCTGGTAAATCATTAAAAGATAAAAAAGTTATCGCAGTATCAAAAGATGTTAAACCTATCTATTTAAACGGTGAAGAAGGCAACAAAGATAAACAAGATCCACACGCATGGTTAAGTTTAGATAACGGTATTAAATACGTAAAAACAATTCAACAAACATTTATCGATAACGACAAAAAACATAAAGCAGATTATGAAAAGCAAGGTAACAAATACATTGCTCAATTGGAAAAATTAAATAATGACAGTAAAGACAAATTTAATGACATTCCAAAAGAACAACGTGCCATGATTACAAGTGAAGGTGCCTTCAAGTACTTCTCAAAACAATACGGTATTACACCAGGTTATATTTGGGAAATTAACACTGAAAAACAAGGTACACCTGAACAAATGAGACAAGCTATTGAGTTTGTTAAAAAGCACAAATTAAAACACTTATTAGTAGAAACAAGTGTTGATAAGAAAGCAATGGAAAGTTTATCTGAAGAAACGAAGAAAGATATCTTTGGTGAAGTGTACACAGATTCAATCGGTAAAGAAGGCACTAAAGGTGACTCTTACTACAAAATGATGAAATCAAATATTGAAACTGTACACGGAAGCATGAAATAACACGCTGTGTTTTAATGAAGTAAGATGAATTGATGTTGATGCAACCTAAAATATTGGTATCTCCAATATTTTAGGCCACACATCAACATAACAAAGTCGAAGGCTAATAGTCCCATATCGTGCGTTAAATATATATTACCCTCCTATTAATATATATACCGTTCCCGATCGCACGATATGGTGGTATTAGAACTTCTCTTTGAACGAAAGAGAAAAGCTAGAAGTTCTTATGCAGTTTTAATTAAACTGTAAACATTTGTCACTCTTTAAATCAAAGAGTAAAGTTAAAAGCTTTATGTGGTTTTGATTAAACTGCGAACAGCTGCTTCTCTTTGAACGAAAGAGAAAAGCTAGAAGTTCTTATGCAGTTTTAATTAAACTGTCGTTCCCTTCATCTCTTTTAACCACAGAGATGCGTTAGAAGTTCTTCTAATACAATTTATACAACGCCATTCCCTACACACTCTTATAAAAGAGATTCACGCGCGTCAATAAATTGTATTACATACTAACTAAAAAGCTTTTCTTAATCGTACTAACGAAGTTAGAGGTTCTTATGTGATTGGACAACTGTTCTCCCTACTAGACTTTTAGCATAGCTGGTTAAAAGTACTATTACAGATTGTTCAATTGTATGCCCCTTTCCTTTGAACGGAATATTAAAAGCTATGTGCAGTAACTTTTAATAGGCATACCACTTTTGCATCAAGCTATAAATAATCGCATACTTTGATATTTAATCTGGCCTATCAAAGTAAACATCTATGGTTTCCTCCCCCCATAGATCCTTAAGCCACACTCATCCGATGTCATATGAGTGTGGCTATTTTTTGTGAATACACTTAACTTCACCTTTAAATGACTTCGCTTAATCTATCTCCTCCAATTTTTAAAACTTATTTCAATTAAATCTCAAATATTAATAATTCGTATAGTTTAAAACTATCTATTCAATTCCCATAAAATAAAAGGGATTGATGAAAAGCCCTTCAGTTTTTCATCAATCCCTTTTAGCATAATTAGGAACTACGTCATACTATCTACAATAACCATTTCATCGTAATTGATTGCCTCTCTTAATTTCAAAGCAGTACCTTCAGATACTTCGTCTGTATCTATCAATTCACGTAAAATGCGACGTTGTTCTCTCAATGCATTTAATTTAATTTTAGTAATCGTATCTTCACTTGCTGAGTTGAAGAAATTTGATGGTGTTAAGTTTTCAATTCGCATTAAATAACCGTCACAAACCATTCCAACTTCAAGTGTATTATCTTTTGTTGTTTCCTTAGACAAACGACTAACCACATTATAATGGACTAATTTATTAATTTTATTTAATTCCATTAAGTTATCCGTAACACTAAGTGAAGATGCGGAGTTCACTCTCGTTTGTACTCTTCGTTTTAATAAAGCACCTCGTAATAATACAATCATTCTTCTTATTAATGATGCTTGTCTATATACCTGTGTTCTTTCAGCATAACGCATATAGTTTTCAAGTACACTATTCGTTATTTGTCCTTCATCTACTAAAGACTCTAATGTTTTTGTTTCTACATTAAAAGCAATTTTTTGTAGACGTTCTAATTCTTTAGAGTTTTCATCATCTTTCTCTACAGTTTTTAAAAATGCTAATTTATCATGATATTCTTTAATCACGTTACCATATTTAAAACTTGTTTCGAAAGTAGATTTTTGATTTAGATAATCAATAACTTGTTCTAATATATAAATTCTAGCAACTTTAAACGACATATTGCCAATTACTGTTTTAGGTGCAGGTTTCGTTAATAATGGCAATAATACTTGCGCAACTACCAAACTAATAATAACCATACCAGATGCAATAAATAATAAGTCGTTTCTATACGTAAAAGCATGATGCCCTGCTAAAAAATACGGTAACGTTAATGCGATTGCTAAAGAAATTGTTCCATGCACACCACATAACGTCATAATTAAAGCGTATAAACTTCGCTTTGGTGGTTTCTCAGTCGTTGGATTATCATCATCATTTTTAGTCATCATTTTTTGGAATGGACTGATGGCTAAATAAAAATAAGGATATAAGACATAAACCCAAACAAATCTAAATAGATAGACAGCTAAAGCAACAACAATAGTGATGCCTATTAAAAAGATTAAATTGTGCGGTTCTGTTTTGATAATTTTAATAATAACTTCAGGTACTAAAAATCCTAATATTGAAAAAACAAAGCCATTTAAAACATAACCTAGTATATTCCATGTATGATTGTAACTCATTTGCAGTTGTGTACGTACTTGCATAATTCTGTCACGTTCGAAACCATGTACAAGTCCTGCAACTACTGCTGCAATGATTCCTGATGCGTGAAACAATTCAGCAATTAAATACGTAACAAATGGTGTTAACAATTGAATAATTGTAAACATATTAATGTTTTCATATCCTCGACGCATCAATGTTAATCGGAACCTTACTAATGCCATACCTATAAGTAAACCAACCACTGCGCCACCAATTGATGCAATTAAAAACAACTGAACAGCATCAACAAGTGAAAAAGCACCTGTAACTAATACTCCAACAGCTATTTTAAATGAAATAATACCAGCAGCATCATTCAATAATGACTCACCTTCAAGAATTGTCATTGCTCCTTTTGGCAAGACCTTTCCTTTAGTGATTGCTTGCACTGCTACTGCATCAGTAGGACAAAGAATGGCAGCAATTGCAAATGCTGCTCCAATAGGTAAATCTGGCCAAATCCAATGAATAAATAAACCTACACCTATCACAGTAGTAATGACTAATCCTAATGCCATCATCATCACTGGCTTAATATATTTCCTTAAATGGACTCTAGAAACATTAACACCTTCTACAAATAACAAAGGCGCAATCATTGTTACCATAAACAATTCAGAATCAAAATTAAATTGAACAGGGATTGGGGTAATAAATAGTAACATGCCCAAGAAAATTTGTATAAATGCTAGGGGTACTTTAGGTATGAAAGTATGGACAAACGAACTTAGTATCACAACAGCTATAAATATAAGAATTGTTTCAAATATTTCCAAACTTTCACCTCTCTAAAAAGTATTGTTTAATTGAAAATTAAGTATCACATCTCGTTGTAATTATACTTTAGAGGATAAATTGAGTTAGCGACCACAAAAGCACTTTAATATAGATATATGTCTACGATTGCAGTACTTAAATTTGCAATTATTTAATTTTATTTTATCACTAATTGTTTGTATAAATAAACAACTTGCTTTCACATAACAACATTAACTTATAATACAAAAAATGAGCACCTTAAAATCGACTAACCAATTTCAAAGTACTCTTTTAATGATTAATTTTGAAAACAGATTTTCAAAAGCATTGTTATGCTTAACAATTTAGCCAACACTTCAATCGTTTTGATACCATTTCTTACGATGCTCTTCTCGTTTTTCAGCACGTAATTGTAATGCTTCTGTAGAGTTTTGTTCATTTGAACTTAATAATATTGATGCATGTGTGTGAGCATCATTTTTTCGATACATATAAGCGCCGTTGCGATAAGCAGCGCGAGCGACTAAGTGCATGCCGACTGGTGAAGTTAAATTAATAAAAACAAGTGACAGTAATAAACGCACACTGAAAAATCCTGTATTCACAATAAAATAAATTAATACACCGATTAAAGTTAATAACACGGATAAAGTTGAACTTTTTGTCGCAGCGTGACTTCTTAAGAAAACATCTTGGAATTTCACGATACCTATTGCACTAATAAGAGCAATAAAACTACCTAACAACAACATCACAGCAGCAATAAGACTAAAGATTTCTTTTGTTATTTCCATTAAACACATGCCCCCCACCAATAAAGCGTGATATTGAAACAGAACTTACAAAAGATATAATGGCAATGAGCATGATTGAATCTAAGAAAGAAACGGTGCCCATAAGTACACTTAACACACCCACAATTGACATTACGACAGCACTTGTTGTATCAAATGTAACGACACGATCTGCTGTTGTAGGTCCCTTGATTAATCTAAATAAACAGATGATTAATGCAATTCCAAAAATAATGAGTGAACTAATAATCATAATATGTGTTATTGTTTGTATCATCGCGACACCTCCAATATTAAGTCTTCATAATGCTTAATACTTCTTAACAAACTATCTTTTTCTTTTTCTGACACGTCGATACTATGAATAAAAAACTTTTTAGAGTCTTGAGAAATTCGTATTACTGTAGACCCTGGAGTTATAATAATTAAAATTGTTAAAAATGTTATTGACCAATCACTTGTTAGTCTTGTTTCATATGAAAGTAATCCAGGGTTCATATCTTTTGTTTTAAAAAGAATATAATTAATCGTGCTAATGCTAGATGTTATTAATTGATATAAATAAACACCTAAAAATTTAATAGCTACCCATATTTTTCTAACATAAAAATCATCGCTGAAAAACCTGTGTAATATATAAATGACAATTAAACCAATTAGATATCCAGAAAAGAAAGTCGAGAATTTAAAATGATCTTCATCTTGAAATAATACCCATAAGAATGCAATGATAATATTTAAAACTATTTGATTCATTTAGTCCTCTCCTTTCAAATGCGGATTTACAAGTTTTTGATATAATTGATCACTCGTGTTCAACTCAGTTGCATCACTTGTAACATTTAACACAACAGGTGCAGCAATTCCGATTGCGATAACCACAACTACTAAAATACTTAAAATTCTTTTTCGATATAGCGGGATTTTCTTAAAATTAACTTCCTCCCCATCTTTATCTCCAAAATACATATAAAAAAGTATCCTAAATAAACTGTACATTGCAATTAGACTAGTAATAATCATTAACGCTAGTCCAATATAATTGCCATTTTGCAATGCACCTTGGAAAATAAGTACTTTCCCCGGAAAGCCACTAAATGGAGGCACGCCGCCAATAGCAAAAATCATTATAATAAACGCAACTCCAAATAAAGGTTCTTTTTTAGCTAAGCCATTCAAATATTGATATTGTCGATAGCCTGTAATGTAAACTAAACTACCAATAATAAAAAATAGCAATGTTTTTACAACAATGTCATTTACCAAATAAAATATTGCACCATTAATACCTGCAAACGTGTTTGTTCCTAAACCTAAAATGATAAATCCTATTGAGATTATGACTTGGTAAGCTGCAATCTTTTTAATATCTTTATAAGCAATGACACCTATAGCGCCGATGACCATAGTTATAGCAGCCATAGTTGCTAGCAATGGATGTATGAGATCATTATGTTGATCAAATAGTAAAGTGAAGAATCGAATTAATGCATAGGCCCCTACTTTGGTCATTAACGCTGCAAATAATGCTGCAAGCTCAGTATTTAACACAGCGTAGGCTTTGGGTAGCCACATAAAAAGGACCAGCGCTGCTTTCGCACTAAATGCGACTAAGAAGATTAATGAAATCATTGTAACAGTGCGATTATCTCCCATGTCATTCAAACGCATTGCAATATGTGAAAAGTTTAATGTACCTACTGTTTTATAAAGTAAACCTATACCTAATAAGAATAGCCATGAACCAATAATATTCAAGACAACATAAATAATTGCAGCACGTAATTGTTCTACAGATTGTCCAAGTGTAATGAGTACAAATGACGCTAGTAACATAATTTCAAACATGACGTATAAATTAAATAAATCTGATGTTAGAAAAGAGCCTATCACGCCAACACTTAAAAATAATATGAACGATGGCAAGTGATAACGATTTGCTTTATGTTCGCCACGCCCAAATCCGTATGCCATAATTAAAGTAATCACAAACGAAGCGGTTGTAACCATAATTAAACTTAAAGAATCTCCTAAAAACTGTATACCAAAGGGCGCTGACCATCCTCCAAAGTCTAGCGTAATTGGACGGTGACGCTGAACATAAATTAATAGCATTAATGAAATAATTGTGGTGATAGTCATTGTACCTAAGTATAAATATTTAGAAATACGATCATTATTTTTTAAAAATACAAGGATTAAGGCACAAAGGAATGGTAATAACATTGGTAAAATCAATAAGTTACTTAGCATCATCTTCCCCCCTTAGGCCTTCAATTTCATCTTCTTTTGTTACTTTATAAGTTCTATAAACAAGTACAAGTAAAAACGCAGTCATCCCAAACCCTATAACTATTGCAGTTAGTACAATAGCTTGTAACAAGGGATCAACAAACAATTGGTTTCCACCAGTTATTAGTGGTTCTGATCTACTAGAACCATACGTTCCCATACTCATAATAATGAGATTACCAGCATGAGTATATATTGAAATTCCGATTACAATACGAATTAAATTGATTGATAAAATCATATATGTTCCTATAAACACTAAAAATCCTATAACTAGTAATAATATTAAATTCATGATCGACCTCCGCTAAGCGACAACATCACTGTGACAATAACACCAACAACTGAGAATAAAATACCTAATTCAAAAAGTGTTATTGTACTTACATGAATTTGTCCTAAAATTGGAAGTATCCAAGTTGTTTCATATTGAGACAAAAATGGTTTTCCAAAAAACATAGGTATTATCGCAGTAATAGATGATACCAATGCTCCAATAATCATTAAAATTCTAAAATCAATCGGTAAACTTTCTAAAACCTCTTCAACATTAAAAGCCAGAAACATTAAAATAAACGCTGAACTAAATATTAAACCACCAATAAACCCACCACCAGGATTATTATGACCTGCGAAGAAGACATAGAATCCGAAAGTCAATAAAATAAATACAACAAGTTTCGTGACCGTTCTTAACACGACATCATTCTCTTTCATCTTGTCCCCTCCGATCTTGATAATTTAATAATGTGTAAATACCTAGCCCAGTAATAATTAACACTAATCCTTCAAATAATGTATCTAATGCTCTAAAGTCACCAAGTATCGCATTTACAATATTTTTACCACCTGTTAGTTTGTCAGCTTTTAAATAAAAGTCTGATATTGATGATAAACCATCTGTTTGTTGTGTAATAAAAATTAATGATACAACAATAAGTGCCATCAAGAGTGATACAGAAATTTTAATTATTTCTCTTTTTTTGTTAGCGTTAGATCTTGGCACGTTTGGTAATCTTGAAAAACTGACAATAAATAGTATCGTCGTTATTGTTTCAACTACTAGCTGAGTCAATGCTAGATCAGGGGCTTTCATTGCTATAAAGAATAAGGTCACAACAAATCCGATGACTCCATTTAAAATGACCATTGTCAGTCGTTGACGTATAAAAATTAAAGAAATACCAATTGTGACAGTTACGATTGCTAATATAATTTCTAATGCCCCAAATTCAGAAACATGTAACTGATGTACTTTAGGAAGTCCAATTCGAATATAACCATATCCAATGATAATCATAAATATGCCTAAGGTCATAATAATGTATTGGTTTAAACGATCTTGCATAACACGTTTAAATCGCTTCGTAGCAAACTTTTCAAAATGTCGATATACCATCTCATAGCTTTTTGAAACTGAAATCTGTCTAATTTTACCTGTGAACACTTTTTTCCAATCTACTTTGATTGCTAGTACACTACCCAATAAAATAATGATGATGGTTAAAAGAAGCGGTATGTTAAATCCATGCCATTGCGAAACATGTGGTGCCAATTGATCAATTTGATGATTACCACCTGATACAGCTCTTAATGCTAGAACGATAATCCCCTTCCCAAATATATTTGGTACAAAAAAGATTACAGGTACTAGCACCATTAATATAAGAGATGGTAAACTAAACAACCATGGTTCGTGGATATTTTTTTTAGTAAAAACCTTAGAATCATATTTTGTCCAAAATACTTCTTTTACCATGTATAGTGCATATGTGAATGTAAAAACACTCGCAATAACACCAACAAACACGATAGCTATCATTGAAATCAAACTAAATTGGGATAATTGTCCAGTTTGTGTTAATGCATCTAAAAACATTTCTTTACTTAAAAATCCATTTAAAAATGGTACTCCAGCCATAGATAGAGCCGCTATCGTCATGACTAGATTCATTTTAGGAAATAGTTGACGCATTCCACTTAAAATTCGTATATCCCTTGAACCTGCTTCATGATCTAAAATACCTACTCCCATGAAAAGCGCACATTTAAAGATGGCATGATTCATTAGATGAAATAGCGCACCAAATAATACAAATACATAAATAGATGCTATTGCGTCTTGTTGGTGTTGAGCATATCCGCCACCTATACCCACCATAGCCATAATCATCCCAAGTTGACTGATTGTAGAGTACGCTAGGATACCTTTTAAATCCCATTGTTTTAAAGCTGTAATTGAACCAAATAACATTGTTATTAAACCAACAAACGTAACGATATATACGTACATATTGCTAAGACCTAATAATGGTGTAAATCGAAGTAATAAAAAGATACCAGCTTTTACCATCGTGGCTGAATGTAAATAAGCACTTACAGGTGTAGGTGCAGCCATTGCTCTAGGTAGCCAAATATGAAATGGAAATTGTGCTGATTTTGTAAATGCACCTAATAAAAACATAAAAATCATAGGGATAAACAATCCATGATTCTTAATATGATCTGCTTGTCCTAATATCTCTGTGATGTTATTCGTTCCTGTCATAATATACAACATGATAAAACCAACTAATAATGCCAAACCACCAAATACTGTAATCATAAATGATTGCATCGCACCAAATTGACTATCTCCGTTGTTATACCAATATGAAATCAATAAAAATGATGATACACTCGTTAATTCCCAAAAAATGTACATCAATATCGTATTGTCTGATAATACAATACCAATCATACTGAACATAAATAACGTTAAATAAAAATAAAACCTTGGTAAATTGTCTTTTCGAGAGGATAAATATTGAGTTGCATAGAAGAATACTGCAATTCCAATAAGTGAAATAATAAGAGAAAACATTAAACTTAAACCATCTAAACGTAAATCTAAATTAATATCTAATGTCTTAATCCATGGAATAGAGGTAGAAAGATATTGCAGTTTAGCTACTGATGGTATTTGAATCAAAAAATAGATAGATGAAATTACAGGTGCAACCAACGCTATGTACCCGGCATATTTAGCCAATGCTCTACGTTTAGACATTAGAAGTATCATCGCCATAATCACAAGTATAGCAATTAATAAATAAACCAAACTCATTATTAGCCTCCTTTGTTTCTATAATTGTAATGAAATATAAATACTATGTTCACACTCATTTTCTAAACCGATAAAATTTAGTGTTTCAATAGCAGATTGATGCCCTAAATACTTTTGAATGACTGGTATAGGTATACCTTTTTGATAAGCATGATATGCAAATGTCTTACGCAATGTCGTTAGTCCTACATTATCTATACCAGCTTCAATTGATGCTTGGTGAATTATTCGATATGCTTGCTGTCTAGATAATACTTGATTTGTTCGTAGTGATTGAAAAAGAACGTCTTCATTCGAAAGACTCCTGTCCTCTATATATTGAAGTAGTTCTTTCGATAATGTTTCTGGTAACCTAATTTTAATCAACGAATGAAAATGTGCTTTACACATTTCTGATAACGTACACTTTTCAATTAGTCTCTTAACTTGAGAGACTGTAATTGTTAATAATTCTGATACTTTCAATCCACTATGTATAGCTAACTTAAAGAATAAATAGTCACGTTCAGATTTTATCTTGAGCGCTTCATACATTTTAACAATATCATCATTAAATTTAATCGCTTCTACTTTATTCATTACTCAACCTCCCCTTGCTTTAAGTGTCTTAATCATAGCTATATTATATTTTAGTTACATATATCTATTGCCTTTTTTATAGATTTTAAACATAGAAAATAAAATTAGCCATTTTATTATTTTGTTTCGATATATAGTGTGAAAGGAGGTTTTAAAATATGAGTAAAATAAACCACATCACTATTGTATTATCATTTACTAAAGTAGACGCTAACGGCAAACAAACAGAATTTAAGCGTCGATTCGCTAACATTAACCCTGATGCATCAAACGACCAAATTAAAACATTCAGCAAACTTATTGAGCGACTTACTGGAGAAACATATAGCAATATCGAACTCATCAAATCTTTATCAATTTAATCAGGAGGACATATTCATGACTAAAACACTTGAATTAAGTTTTAAATCTTCACTAGACAAGCCTGTAAAACTGCAATTACCACAATTAAACAACGTAGTGACCGAGCAAGTTGCACGTGATAGTATGAATGCATTAGTAGATTTAAATATTATAAAGTCAAATAGTGGTACTATCACCAAAGTACATTCTGCTCAAATTATTGATAAAACAACAACTGTTTTATTTGAAGATAAGAAATAGATATAAAGAAAGCGCAATTAATTTAGTATAAATACTAACACCCTAGACTTTCATCATGATTGTCTAGGGTGATTTTGTTGTAATAATGTCCTGTTTTTTTCAACATTATTGTAAATGAGTTGTATATTTTCTCTATAATGATAATGTAAATATATGATTTTATTATTAACTTTGGAAAGTGAGACTTTATTCATATGCTTCTTTTCTATATCATTGGTGTCCTAGTTGGAATGCTTATTCCTATCCAAACATCTGTCAATTCAAGACTATCACTGTATACTAAATCGCCTTTCTATACTTCATTCATTTCATTTTCAGTTGGAACAATTTGTTTAATTATTTTAAATATCATTATCAATCCAGAAGTATTTACTATTCACTTTTACAATAATCAATCATTTAACTACACATGGGTAGTCGGTGGTTTGCTTGGGGTTAGCTTTTTAACTGGCAATTTATTGTTATTGCCAAAATTAGGTGCAACATTAACTGTAATTGCAACAGTTGCGGGTCAAATTATTATGGGTGTCATTATTGATACATTTGGATTATTTGGCGCTACAATTCATGATTTTAATTTAATTAAAGCAATTGGAGTATTGTTACTCATTGTCGGCATCGTCATAATGAATCAATTTAACAAGAATAATTTATTACTAACTGATCAAAAGTATTTACTGTTTTGGCTTCTATTAGGATTTATTTTTGGTTTCTTTCCACCTATTCAAACGACAATTAATAGTGCTTTAGCTAGTCATACTCATTCACCAGCCTTTGCATCATTAGTATCATTTACAATTGGGTCAATAGCGCTATTGATTTTAACCGCTATTTTTAATCGTTCTTTAAAACTAAAAACAAGTCATTTAAAATTCGGTAAATTAAAGCCTATCTATTTTACTGGCGGTATACTTGGCATGGCTTTTGTAACAGCTAACATTATCTTAATGCCTCATATGGGTGCAGCATTAACAACACTTATTGGGATGTTTGGCCAGATTCTAATGGGCATATTGATAGATCACTTTGGATTATTTGGTTCACCTAAAATAGCAATGACATCCAGAAAAACTATTGGTCTATTATGTATTTTGACAGGCATTATACTTTTAAGATTATTTTAAATTAACTTTTAGCTTATCATTTTAACTTGTAATTATTTTTAAAAGTGATAAGCTATTTTTTTGTGGTCTAAAAATCTTTAGAAAAGCGTTGATTTGGGTAGTATGCTTTGACACAACAAATTTTAATTTAGCAAATTCGATAGTCAACTCATTCTTAAGACCTAAATTAATGTTATTTTTTAATAATTTACACCAAATTAATAGCAAAAATTATGTTATTCGTGCTAATATTTCATAGTTGGTTATTCAATTAATTAAAAATAAGTCAAAATGCACAACTTTTTATAATTCATTGAGTCGAGTTTGAAAAATAAAAGTGCTTTAATGCATGATCAATTATCGTACTTTCTATTATTTGTTACCCGTTATCAATCGGAATAACGTATAGACACTTTAACGTGCTATAGATTGGTTTTAATCACTAAATTAATGTGTTTTTCTTATCATTAAAACTGCACTGAGAATTACTAAATTAAAAAAATTATAAAAATTTTTCATTTTTAGTGATAAAATTCTGAAAAATGGGTATAAATAGTAGAAGAAGTTAACTTGGAAGAGTTAAGCTATAACAAAGAATCTCTTTAGACACACATTGAATATCGAAACATTTAATTGCGCTAAATCGTTTCATTAAATAAATTACCTTGTATTGTCGATTAAATTAAGGTAAATTATAAAAAATGCTGATATTTTTGACTAAACCAAATGCTAACCCAGAAATACAATCACTGTGTCTAATGAATAATTTGTTTTATAAACACTTTTTTGTTTACTTCTCATTTTTAATTAGTTATAATTAACTAAATAATAGAGCATTAAATATATTTAATAAAACTTATTTAATGCAAAATTATGACTAACATATCTATAATAAATAAAGATTAGATATCAATATATTATCGGGCAAATGTATCGAGCAAGATGAATCAAATAGGGAGGTTTTAAACATGGCAATTACAAAAATCAATGATTGCTTTGAGTTGTTATCAATGGTCACTTATGCTGACAAATTAAAAAGTTTAATTAAAAAGGAATTTTCAATTAGCTTTGAAGAATTCGCTGTATTGACATACATCAGCGAAAACAAAGAGAAAGAATACTATCTTAAAGATATTATTAATCATTTAAACTACAAACAACCACAAGTTGTTAAAGCAGTTAAAATTTTATCTCAAGAAGATTACTTCGATAAAAAACGTAATGAGCATGATGAAAGAACTGTATTAATTCTTGTTAATGCACAACAACGTAAAAAAATCGAATCATTATTGAGTCGAGTAAATAAACGAATCACTGAAGCAAACAACGAAATTGAACTATAATTTTGTTTAGCGCAATTTGGTGAAGTTTGATAGATGATACATTCTATTAAACTTCCTTTTTTTTATGCTCTTTTTACCTAATTGTTAAGAGGTTTTGCACTAATGGCACTTAATATAAGGAAGATAGCCGCATAACGAGCAGTATATATCAAATACATTTCAAAAAAAGCTGATTTCTATCAAATAATGAATAGTAATCAGCTTTTTCACATTGCCTAAGGACTTTATGCCCTAGGTTTATATATCACATATTATGATACGCTTTTTAAAAATTTTAAATAATAATTCATAAATGCTTCTGGTTCTTCAATATGCGGTGCATGTCCTGAATGTTCGAAGATTTTTTTCGTAACATTTAAAAAATGCGCTTCCAATTTAAAATGATTCTTATCTTTAATCAAAGGATCATGTTCCCCATTAATTAACAAAGTAGGTACACATGTACGTTTTTTTAAATACATAGGTTCATCTTTATGCAAAATTAATGAACGAATTGCCACCGCACTATCATCCTCAGACTTAATGCTATATATTCTTTGTTTTTGATACCATTTCATCGTCTTCTCTTGATTTCTAAACAATTTAGAAAATAAAAGAATATACGCTTCAGACTTATTAAAACCCGCTATATCATCTTGATATTGTATTAACAATTGAGTAAAGCTGTGTATTAAGTCATCTTTCTTCGATGCAATGGTAGTTAATGATTTTACACGATAAGCATATTTATCTGTAAATAACTTAGCAACTACCCCACCTAAATCATGTCCTAGAATATGTGCCTCATGAATATTTAACTTCTCCATTAGAATTTTTAAATCCTCAACGTGATCGTTTAAATCGTATGATTCACTTTTAGAAGACTTGCCATGACCTCTTAAATCGTAAGTAAGTACTTTATATGATGATGCTAGTTGATGTTGCAAATCTTCAAATCCAGCTAAATTACCATCCAATCCATGAAGTAATATTATAGGATCCCCTTTACCTTCAATTTGATAAGTTAATTGGATTTGAGGATTAATTGTGACTTTATTCATTGTGACACCTCCCTCAATAAACTATATACCCAACCTTCATTCTATATACGCTTCCATTTTATAAACAATTTTTTTAAATTATTTATAAATTACCAAAAGTTATTCCAACAATAAAAAAACTATTCATCTCAATTAATACAATTAATCAAGTGAATAGTTTTATCATATTTATAATCTTGTACGTGAAGATAATCTAATTGTGAAATATATAACTAGAACTACTAATAATATCCATATAATTAATGAAAAAATCTGGGCTGATTGTGGATTATGAATCATTGCATCGACGGTTTTTTGACAAAATAATAACCCGATTCCCGAAAACTCAAGTCGCTTATAAAATATGCCGGCAATTACTAAAATAATACCAATGAAAAAGAAAAATTGATGTCCAAAATTTGTAATTGGTATAACGCCCCAAGTAATATTAAATGCTTGTAATATAATTAATAACAAGGATATGATAGCGATAATTGTACCCATAATCATTTCTATTTTATTACTACGCAAGTAATTCTTTTGAGACACCCTTAGGTATACAACAATAGTCATTGGAAAAATCACTAAACAATAAAATAGACTCATTCCAGTAATAGCTTGAAACTGAACATACTGTTTATCATATAAATAGGATATGAGAATGAAGTTTATAATAAAGAAAATAACTGGATTCATTTGTAAAGCAAACAAATTCCTTTGAATCATTAATATGATTTGTGCTGGAGATTTTCTTTTATATTCAATATAATCTTGATCTTTCTTTTCAGAATTTTTTATATCAGTAATTACTTTCTCTTTAATATCATCAATCAAATGCGGTGATAAACCTTTATGATTAAAGTAATCTTCTATATTTTCTAGTAAAATTTTATCGTTAATACGCATTGGTAGTACTCCTTTAAAATGAAACATCTTTATTTATTGTATTGGTTTAATTTCCCCTTCGCAAATCATAAAAATTAATATTCACTGTATTATGCCATGTAATAAAATAACCGACAAGTATTGCGATTTAACTTGTCGGTTAAGCACGATTAATTTAATTATTATTTTTCCAAATCAATACGATATAATTTTATGTTTTTATCTTTTGGTGCTGAGGCAAATTGATAAGTCGTTTTGCCTTTTTCAATATATCCAAAATTACCAGCAACTTTGCTATATTCCGTATGTGTTACTGCTTTGCCAACATAATTTTTAACAGCTTGATATGTTGGACCATTAGCATCATTATACATCATTGAAATATGAGTTACTTTACCATTGTTTTTCTTACCATCAGTAGTTACTAATAACATACCTTTTTTAGTATGGAATTCGTAATAATGTTCAGTTCCATCTTCATTGTAAGAATACATAGGATTTTTGTACTTAGTTAAAACATCTTTAATAGATTCGCCAATTTTCACATTTTCTAATGACTGATCACCCTTAATTAATTGTTTAACAGTATCAATAGAGTTGCCACTTGCTGCTTCGGCACTAGTGTTCGCTAAGCCTACTCCCATTACAACAGAACATGCAATTATACTTGCCGTTAGTAGCTTTTTCATAAGCACTCTCTCCTTTTATTTATATCGTCTTGTGCTCACAACCATTATACAACAATCATTTCTAAAACAACAGTCATATTACAATTATATTACAAATAATAATTACTACTTTTATATTTCACTTATCACTAAAAATTAAACATGCTTTTCATCGTGATGTTTGTTGATAAATGAAGCTGTATCTTCGACGAATCTTTCTTGCTCTTCAACAAATGGGAATGCACTTGATTCTTGATATACTTCAAAGTCCGCATTTTGGATTAAATCAGCTACTTCTTTAGCTTCTAATCTTGTTGTTCTTTCACCGAATTCTCCTGCAATAATTTTTGTCGGTACTACGACATTTCTATAAGTTTGAGAAATATCAGCGTTTTTGAATACCTCTTTAACTGCTTGAATTTCTTCTTTAGTTGATATTTCATTTGTATCTACGACATGTTTAAGGAATCGATTCATTTTTCTCGGACGATAATACTTACGCTTATTTAAAAATTTATCTTGTTTTTCAGGATCCCAGTTTCGAATAATATGGGCATATTTTCTAAATAAACGTTCTTCCGGTAATTCACCTTCAATAGATGTTGGATTTACCAACATAAGTGATGATGTAAATTCAGGATAACGTACTGAAATATCCGCACCAATGATTCCACCCATTTCATGGCATACAAATGCAACTTCTTCAATGTATAAATATTTAAGTAATTTAACAATGTCATCAGAAAAATCTTTTATTTCAATGTGACGAGGTTTATCAGAATAGCCATGTCCACGTAAATCAATTAACACAACTTGAAATGATTTTGCTAATTCTGCTGCTAATTTATTAAACACAGAATAATTATCAAGTACAGTATGAATCAATACGATAGGATAGCCTTCACCTAATGTACTGTAATGTATCGATGTTCCATCTTTTCTAGTAAATAGATCCATAATTTTCTCCTTTATTATCATTTTTTATTGGTAAAATGGTTAATAATTCTTCCACTGTTGTAATTGTAAAATCAACTTCTTCTTCGAGTGGTTCAATTTCAGCATCTTCTTGTTTATACCATACACTAACCATGCCCATAGCTCGTGCTGGAGCTACATCATTTAACGCATCATCGCCAACATACATAATTTGCTCAGGTAATACCCCTAGTTGATCAATCATATCTTCAAAAATTTTAGGATGTGGTTTACGAAAACCAACTGTTTCTGATGTTGATAAATAATTAATAACATGCATCAAACCAAGTGAATGTAATCGAAATTGTTTAATCTTAGATTTACCATTTGCGATAACACCAATTTGAAAGCCTTTTTGCGATAGCTTTTCTAGTGTGTACAAAGTATCGTAATAAGGAAATACATAACGATAAAAATGCATTTCAAAATCATTAAATAAGTCTTTCCAAGTTAACCTATCTACATGGAAACGTTTAATGATTTCTTTATATAAATCAGGTTTATCATTATCTTCATCGTCATCTAGCTCAATAAATGCTTTTTTAAAATCTGCCAGTTGAACATGAATTAAGTAGTCATGAAATCGTTCATATTGCTCTTCGATAAATTTCTCTCGAGATTTAACTCTGTCCAACAACGTACCTTCTAAATCAAATACAACTGCTTTAATTTGATTCAAATCCATCGCTTATGCCCTCTTTATGTTTATAGTTATTTTTATTTTAGCAAATGTCATGTGCTAGTGTAACCGTTTCGACTGAGATATTAGCATGTAAAATAACACTGGTATACCAATTAATGCAATGATAATACTTGCCGGTATTTGTACTGGTGACAATATATGGCTACCAATAAAATCTGCCATAACCATTATTTGTCCTCCAATTACAATATTCAAAGCCAATTGTCTTCCTAATGATTGTTTCCACTGCCATTTTCTAATGAGTTGCGGTATCACCATACCAATGAATCCAATGATGCCAACATATGCGACATTTATCGCCGTTATCATAGAAGCTATACATAACGCGATATATGTAATCAATTGAACATTTAAGCCTAGTGACTGACTTTTTAGTTCTCCTAATTGCAATAACTTTAGTTGATTAAGAATGATAAATATACCAAACAGTGCAATGATAAATGTGATTGCTATTATAGATACATTTGAGTATTCTGCATCACCAAAACCACCAAACAGATAATTGGCAATTGTATTTAATTTGCGAGGTTTTAATAAAATCAAAAAATATAGAAGTGAATTGAATAATGCACCAATCATTAAACCACTTAATATTAAGATTCTAACTGGATAGCCTTGGCTCAATACCGACGTAATGACTAATACAGTTATTAATGTTATGAAACTAAATGTTATTGAAAATACAGGAATCCATAACGTTGTTAAACCTAAAAATAATGCTAATCCTGAACCAAATGTAGCGCCGCTTGCCAATCCTAATGTAAAGCTATCTGCCAATGCATTATTTAAAACTGTTTGAAATATAAGGCCTGCAACAGTTAATATCATACCTGTCAACAATGCTTCTAATAATCTCGGTAATCTAACATTGATTAAAATAGACTGGTTAAATACATCATTAATATCCCCCAACTGCCAAAATAGATATATGCTAGTTGTTATAATTAATATGACTATCCAGCTCAATAATACTTTATTAAATGTCATAGCATTCTCTTTTCTTTCATCGATAATTACATTCATTATAGCAATCACATACTCGCGTTGCTATCATTCACTAAATATATTTTAAAAACCCCTTATCTCAAACATGTATTTTTTTACATGTAGCAATAAGGGGCATAATTAGAATGGTTTATTTTCTATAAATTGCATCTCTTAATTCTTTTAATCCTTCATCAATACGTGGACCTGGTCTTGATACTTCATCACCATTTACAACTTCAATACGTGTATTCTTGACAGCATTAATTTTATTGAATCCACCTCTTTTTTTGATGATATCCATATAATCTGATCTTGTCTTAGCTTCCGTCGAAATTAATATATCTGGGTTCTTTTTAATAATACTTTCCTTCGTTACAGGGTTCCAACCATTAATGTCACTATAAACATTTTGGGCTTCTAATTTTTCTAACATATCATTAAAAAATGTATGCTTCCCTGCTGTATATATTTCAGGCTTTGATGAAACCTCAATAAATACTTTTGATTTTTTATGATGAGCAGGAATTGAATCTATGACTTTATCGATATTATCTTTAGTTTCCTCAACAAGTTGTTCAGCCTGCTTATCATGATGCGTTAATTTTCCAATTTGCTTAAATGTGTTGTATGTTTCATCAATTGATTGTGCATCTTTAACATACACTACTTTGATGCCTTGTTTCTCTAATGATGACAATACTTTATTAGCAGTTGCCTTTTGCGACTCATGCGCAAGAATTAGATCTGGCTTTGCCTTTAAAAGTTCCTCTTTATTTAGATTCAAAGCATCAAATTGTTTCTTACCCTCTTTCACATCTTTTGGATAATCATCAACCGTTGAAACACCAACTATGTATTTACCTAATCCTAATTCATATAAAATTTCAGTATTACTAGGCATTAACGAAACAATTCTATGGTACGGCGATTTAGACGAGCCATTATCATCGCTACCTTGTTTATCATTATCTTTCATACCACAGCCACTCAGGACAAGCATAAAAATCAAAATAAAAGCAATTAACGATTTCTTCACACTATCACATCTCCTTTTTAATCCCACTTTTCGCTTTAGCGATTAGAGGGATTTATGCAGTTGTGCCTTAGCATCCAACTGCGTTCCTCTTCACCTTTAGTGATTAGAGGCTTTTATGCAGTTGCTGCACAAACAACTGTATTCCTTTACTCCCCTTGAGCTTTAGCGATTAGGGGCTCTTATGCAGTTGCTGCACAAACAAACAACTGTTTTTTTCTTTATATACTTCTATTTATTAGATAAGTCCACATACTAAAAGAAAATAGTAAATTATTTTTTATATTTCATATAAACTCATCTATCTAACTTCACAGCGTTTACTTTTTAAAGTAAGGTTCTAAAAAATCATAATTCTTTATATCTTTGTCTCTAAAGTAATGTTTACCAAATACATCTAACAGAGCATGAAATTCATTAGCATCTTGATTTGTAAAATGATTTGGTAATGTGACTACTTTTTTTAATTGATCATAATTTTTAGTGTTTTCATATCCTAATTTATCATATATTTTTCTTGTATAGCTATCTGGAATAAATTCAATACGTCCGAATATATAAACAAGTAAGACATCTGCTGTTTCACTTCCAATACCTTTCAAAGATAATAATTCTTTTCTTAATCCACCTTTATATCGCTCATTAATCTCTTGATAATTGAAATGATGTCGTGCTAACCATGTTAATAATGTTTTAATCGTAAGTGATTTACTTTTATAAAAGCCACTTGAATGTATCAATGATTGTAACGTTTCAATAGGTAGTTCTAATATATGATTTGGATTAAAATGCGTATGTTCTTTAATCTGATTCAATGCAATTTCTGCATTTCGCCATCTAGTATTTTGAACTAAAATTGCACCTAACATCAGTTCAATGTCATTATCAGCAGGCCACCAATTTTGCGGTCCCATATGCCTATATAACAATTTATACAATTCATCAGTTCCTAACATTTACACCCTCCTTTTAGAGCCCCTAATTAATAAATTAATTAGGGGCTCTTATGCAGTTGCTGCGCAAGCAAGACAACTGTATTCCTTTACTCCCCTTGAGCTTTAGCGATTTAGGATCTCTTATGCAGTTGTGCAGTAGCATCCAACTGCGTTCCTCTTAACCTTATTCACATACTAAGCATTCCCCAATATGTCACATACCTAATTAAAAACACTCCAACACAAAGTATCTTTCGAGAAACTCTACGTTGGAGTGTATATAAATGTTCTTACATTGATTCAGGTGCGCTTACACCGACCATTGCCAATGCATTTTTCAATGTAATTCTAACCGCTTCAATCATAGCAACATGTGCTTTTGTTTTTTCAATATCATCTGTTAACACTTTTTCAGCATTATAGAATTTATGGAAATGAGAAGCTAAATCTTGAATATAATTAGTAATTCTATGCGCTGATCTATGCTCAGCAGCACTTTCAATTGTAGGTTCGAAATCCGCTACTTTTTTCAACAATTCAATCGCTTTTTCATTTGTAATCGTTGTAAAATCATTCGCAGCAGTCACTTCAATACCTTGCTCTTTCGCTTGTTTTAAAATTGAACAAATACGCGCATGTGCATATTGAGCATAGTAAACTGGATTGTCTTGAGATTGCTCTTTCGCTAATTCCATATCAAAATCAAAGTGACTATCAGGACTACGCATAGTTAAGAAATAACGTGCAGCGTCAACGCCAACTTCGTCCATAATTTCTCTTAATGTAATCGCATTACCAGTACGTTTACTCATCTTCACTTCTTTACCATTTTCCATTAAACGAACCATTTGCATGATTTGAATTTCTAAACGATTACTATCTACACCAAACGTTTCAAGAGATGCTTTCAAACGATTAATATAACCATGATGATCAGCACCAAATAAATCGATTAAAATGTCATTACCACGTTTAACTTTATCGAAGTGGTACGCAATATCTGGTAAGAAATACGTATATGTACCGTCATTTTTAATTAATACTCTGTCTTTGTCATCTTTAAAATCAGTTGTACGTAACCATGTAGCGCCATCAGCTTCATACGTATAACCTAATTCTTTCATTTTTGCTAAAACTTCAAGAATTTCGCCTTTTTCATATAAAGATGTTTCACTAAACCAATTATCAAAATGCGTATTGAACTCTGCTAAATCATTTTTCAGTTTAGCCATTTCGTATTCTACGCCTAATTTTCTAAATTCTTTCAAACGTGCTTCTTCAGAATAATCTTTAATTTCAGGATGTTTCTCTGCTAAATCTTTACCTATTTCAATAATATCTTTACCATTATAGCCATCTTCTGGCATTGAATAACTATTGTCACCTAAAGCTTCAAAGAAACGTGTTTCAATCGAACGCGCTAAGTTAGTAATTTGATTACCAGCATCATTAATATAATATTCACGTGTTACATTATAGCCAGCTGCAGTTAAAATATTAGCTAAAGCATCACCAACTGCTGCATTTCTAGCATGACCAATATGTAAATCTCCTGTAGGGTTAGCTGAAACATACTCAAGCAATACATTTTGCCCTTTTGATTCATTTACATGTCCAAATTGATCACCTTTTTCAATTGCTTCAGGAATAATTGCTGTTAAATACTGATTATCTAAGTAAAAATTAATGAATCCTGGACCAGCAATGTCAATTTGTTTTACATGTGCTTTTTCAGTATCTAAGTTATCAACAATCGCTTGAGCAATTTCACGAGGATTACGCTTTGCAATCTTAGTCAGTACCATCGCAATATTAGTAGCATAATCTCCATTTTTTGTATCTTTAGGAACTTCAATTTTAATATCAGGAATCTCATCTGCTAATCCTGCTTTGTTAATACTTGCTGCAATTTCTTCTACTAATGTTTGTTTCACTTGATCAATAATATTCATTCGCCTATCTCCTTATAGTTAATTTCATATTGATAAGAACCCATTTTTTCATTATCTTGATATAATTCATAATGAATCTTTAGCTTGCCACCGTCTCCACTTACGAAATGTAAAATGCGTAATGTTTTAACTTCTAGTGGAATTCGTCCAGCCGATATATCGTAAAAAGTTGTTGTCGTTTGTCCTTCAACAAAATGCAAATTCATATTAATGTCGCCTTTACGAATCAACTTAACGCTATCATCATCCACTTTTATTGTAACATTAACTGTTGCATCCTCAATTTGTTCTACATACCGAATAAAGTTAGATTGCCTTTGTTGCCAAGTTCCATCAGTAGTAAATTCAAATTTTTCTTTTTCGTTGTGCTGTTTCAACACTTGCTTTGTTTGAATACTTACTTTTTTATCCAATTTACTACTCACCTTAATCTTCGCATAATAGAAATATTATAGCATAAAATAAGGTCATCTTGTTATGCCTTCTTAAAGCTAAATAGGTTCAATTAATTAACAATTCCATACTTAATCAACGCTTCATATATGTAAGCCATTTTATAAAATACAAACAACACCTCAAAACCAAAAAAACACGAGATTTTCACTATCTTTCATGAAAACCTCGTGTTTGATTATAATGATAGTGTTCAGAGCACTACCTTCTTTATCTATATAGTCAGTTGATATTTTTAAAATTTAATAACCATTCTACCAGTTATAGTACCATTTTCCATTTCTTCAAAAATATCATTAATTTCTTCTAATTTTCTTAATTGAACTTTAGGTGTTACTTTATTTTCAGCAGCAAATTCAAACGCTTCACGTAAGTCTTGTCTTGTACCAACAAGTGAACCTACTACTTCAATACCGTCAAGCACTAATCTTGGGATATCTAAGTTCATTTTATCAACAGGTAAACCAACGGCAACAACTCTTGCACCAGCTTTTACAACATCAACCGCTTGGTTAAATGGCGTCTTAGCAACTGAAGTTACCACTGTTGCATCTAATCCTTTGTTATCAGTTAATTTCATAACTTCTGCAACTGGATCAACATCTTTAGAATTAATAATAGCATCAGCACCTAATTCTTTCGCGAATGCTAATTTATCATCATTAATGTCGAAGGTAACAATTTTAGCCCCCATAACGTTTTTAGCATATTGTAAAGCTAGGTTACCTAAACCACCTATACCAAAAACACCTAACCATTGACCAGGTTTTACATTACTTACTTTTACAGCTTTATAAGTTGTCACACCTGCGCATGTAATAGAAGACGCTGCTGCTGGATCTAATTTTTCAGGTACTTTCACAGCATAGTCTGCAGTAACAATAACTTGTTCAGCCATTGCACCATCTACTGTATAACCAGCATTTTTCACACTACGGCAAAGTGTTTCACGACCTGTTGTACAATATTCACATCTTCCACAGCTTTCGAACATCCAAGCGATAGACACACGGTCTCCAATTTTTAATGATTCTACATCTTCCGCAACTTCGATGACTTTACCAATACCTTCATGACCTAAAGTAACGCCTGTAACATCACCAAAATCAGCATTCTTAACATGTAAATCGGTATGACAAACGCCACAATATTCCGTTTGTACCAACGCTTCACCAGGTTTTAAAGCTCTTAACTTTTTGTCCTCAATACTTACTTTGTGATCTTTCGTTACAACTGCTGCTCTCATAATAATGTCCTCCTTATAGTCACTCCAGTATGTATGATATTAATTGGCGATTACTTTCAAAAAAGAAAACGAATAATTATAGATGTAATTTTTATTTGTAATAGACGCCAGATTAAAACATACTACTGTGACCTTGTTTTTAGTTAGATATCAACCGTTAACTTTTAACGTTTCCCTAGTTAATATGTTAAAAGAAATGACATAATCGATATGCTAACGTGTAATTTTTACTTCACATATATTTATTTAAAGATAATTTATAATACTCTTATCTTCACTCTTATTATAATGTGAATTAATTCACAAAGTATATAGCTATGATCAAAAAAATGTGTCAGTTATTCAAATTTTTTATTAACTACAGATTAATTTAATTTCAAAAAAATTAAAAAAACTCCCAATCAATCTAAGACATTATTTTCACCTCACGATTTACGTCGTCATTGAGAAATGAATCATATCTTTATAGATTAATTGGGAAATTTTAGTTTCTAATATTTAATTAAATGCTTGATGTAAAGCATCAGAAGAATGCTTCCACATACCTTCATCATGGTTCATTAAAAAGTCTTTTAAAATAGCTTTATTCTCGTCACCAATTTGATCTATGATAATATGATGTTTCATTGATTTATCCATCATATTAACATGTTCAGGCATACTTTTATAACCACGACGAATTGCTTTATTCACTAATAAATAGCACGCTGTTAAACCAGCATAATATGGTCCTTGTTCATTACGTTCTGTTGTTACCCAACACAACCAATATTCTTTAGCTTCATCGCCTTCAACAGCAGCTTTATCAGTAATCCATTTCACGCCTTTTTCAACTTTGGCGCGAGCATGCATGCCTCCAATATCAATAAATGCTTCTTTGTTAGCAACATCGATAAAAACTGGTGCAATATTGTCTAAGCTAATTGAACCAATATTTGTACCTTTATGACCATCTAGAGGGTCATTTTTTATGATATTAAAATTAAAGCCTTTTTTCTCAGACAATGATATAACCTCCATATTTAACGATAACAATTTTAGCCCTGTTTAATTAAGCTCATTAATCAAATTTTCAATAGCTTCTCTAATTGTCTTATCTTTAATCTTTGCAACCATTTCTCTAGGATAATATAATTTATAGTCTTGGCGATTAATGCCTGTAATACTATGAATGACTAATGATTGATTGCTTATTTCTCTAATCGTACCATCTTGTCTTAATAAATGAATCGGTTTGCGATTTGACCCCGGTCGATCATAGTCATATGGCAAATCCGAAAATGCTTCACTCACAAAATAATAATCTGGATTAATACCACCTGCTTCAAACAGTTCTTGCAGTTCTGATATTGTAATAATTGAGCCATCAAATGGAATATATTTAAATAAGTCTCGATTAATAAATCGACTTGCTAAATCACTTAAAATGGCATCATCTTCTTTTGTCCATTTTTCCAAATAATACGTAACTACCGCTTCATCGAGTTCAACATATTGTTCAATCGTAACTGTCTCTTCAAAAAATGGAATAAAATCATGTGGATGCAACTTAAATTCATAGCCTTCATTATAAAGCTGTTTTGCGCGTTTCAAACAATTATTAAGCAGCACTTCTCCACCACGACTAACTGGGTGGAAGTAAATTTGCCAATACATTTGATAACGACTCATAATAAAGTTTTCAACTGCATGCATACCACTTTCTTTGATTAGTACTTCATCTTTAGAAGGTCGCATTAATCTTAAAATACGCTCCATATCAAAAGCACCATATGATACACCTGTGAAATACGCATCACGTTGTAAATAATCCATTCTATCCGCATCGATTTGTGACGAAATCATCGAAATGACCAATTTATTATGATGCGTTTTATTAATTACTTCCGCAACTTCTCTTGGAAACTCAGGCGACACTTTACGTAATACAGCATTCACCTCAGTATCTCCAGTAATAATCGCTTGTGTGTATGCTTCATGGTCTGTATTAAATATTTTTTCAAAACTATGTGAAAATGGACCATGTCCTAAATCATGTAATAATGCAGCACATAATGCCAACGGTCTATCTTTATTGTCCCATGCATCATGACCAATAAATGACTCATCAATTAATCGTCTAACTATTTCATACACACCTAAAGAATGTCCAAAGCGACTATGTTCTGCTGTGTGAAAAGATAGGTACAGTGTTCCTAGTTGTCTAATTCGACGTAACCTTTGGAATTCCTTAGTTTTAATTAAATCCCATATCAATTGATCTTCAACATGAATATATCGATGTATCGGATCTTTAAAAACTTTTTCTTCTACTAATTTTAAATCTACATATGCGTTAGTCATTATTCCCCTCCTTTTCGTTTAATATAATATTTAATTTACTTAAAATGCTTTGTACATAAGTGCTAAGTCTAACTTTTCGCCATACATTTCTGGCTGATAAGAGCGTAAGATTGTAAAACCTTGCTCTTTATAGTAAGCTACTGCTTCTTCATTTTTATTATCTACTTCTAAGTAAACACCTTCAAATTTATCTTCAAAACGTGATAATCCTTCATTTAACAATGCTGTACCATAACCTGTATGTTGCGATTCTGGTTTAACATAATGAGCTGATAAATATAATTCTTCACCGTAAATAAAGTTAGCAAAGCCAACGATGTCATTACCTTCTTCAACGACTAAGAATAATTGTTCTTGAAGTCTTTTCTTTAAATGATGTTCATTATATGAAGCTTCTAACAAGTGATTAACTGTTGTCGCAGCGTATATATTTAAGTATGTATTAAACCAAGCTTTAGTTGCGACATCTCTAATTTGAACAACATCTTTTTCAGTTGCTTGTCTTACCTTGAACATGACTTTCTCCCCTTATTAACAAGTTTTAATAACGGCATTATACCACAACTTGCTCAATACTTAATAAACAATGATTGTCTATTCAATTTATATATTTATATTTTCCGTTAAAATTAAAAATAAAAATAACGAAGCAAAAAATCACTTCGTTTAGTATGAGGTATGTCTTATTGCAATATACTATTCCACTCAGTTGCACGTGCTAAGGCATAGTTGTCTTTCATGATGTCACCAGGCTTTTCAGCAGTTCCAATAATATAACCATTTAAAGTGGCACCTAAAAAGTCTAAACTATATTTCATTTGCGTAATTGCTGGCTTCGCTTTTATTTTTGGACAATCTCCACCAACTAAAATAACTCTAAAATCCTTTTCGGCCATTTGTGCCTTAAAATTAGGATATCGTTTATCTTGTAATGTTTCTGACCAATGTTCGATAAATGCTTTCAATGGTGCTGAAATGCTATACCAATACACTGGTGATGCAAAAATAATTGTATCACTAGCCAATATTTTATCTAGAATCGGCAAATAGTCATCGTCATATGAAGTAATAGTCTCTGCTGTATGTCTCACGTCACGTATCGGTTTAAACTGATGTTGTGTCACGTCAATCCATTGATACTCTAAATCTTGCAAAGCGAATTTTGTTAATTGTGCAGTATTACCGTTTGGTCTACTCCCACCAAACAAAACAGTAATCATTTTAGCCTAACCTCACTTTTGATTAATAAATATCTGTGTTTTTCGTTACCTAATTATACTATCATAAGCTTTGCCTACCGAATAGTAAAACGCTTACAACTTTTATATAAATTTGACGAAATTTCGTCATGCCTTATATAACGTCGTTTGTGATACGGGGCTAATTCATGATGAAATTAGATACATATATCACCATTAAATACAATTCATTTAGTCTTCAATCGGAAACAGTTCATCGATATATTGAATCTCATCATCTGATAAAACGATATCTGCAGCTTTAATATTTTCAATGACTTGTTCTGCACGTTTTGCACCAGGAATAATCACATCGATAGCTGGTCTCGTTAAATAAAATGCTAATACAATGTTCGCAATTGAAGTTTGATGTGCTGCAGCTAGGCTTTCCAAAGCTTTTACGCGACGCACATTCTCTTCAAAAACACCAGGTATAAAATCACGACGTGTAGTACGATGGTCACTAAATTTAGTGTTCTCATCATATTTTCCAGCTAAAATACCGGATGCTAATGGGAAATAAGGAATAAATGTGATTTGGTGATCAACACAATATTGCAATACTGCCTCATTTTCGCGGTGCAATAAATTATATTCTAACTGTACAACATCAACGTAACCATCTTTATTTGCTTCTTTAAGTTGATCTAATGTGAAATTTGATACACCAATGGCTTTAATCTTCCCTTGTTCCTTAAGCTCTTGTAATGCTGCAACTGCTTGATCTTTCGGAGTGTTGTCATCAGGAAAATGAATATAATATAAATCGATATAATCAGTTTGTAGACGTTTCAAACTATTCTCAACTTGTTGTTTTAAATATTCCGGTTGATTGTTCTGATGTACTTCTTGATTTTCATCAAATTCATGAGACCCTTTCGTAGCAATTTTAATTTGCTCTCGCGGATATTCCTTAACAACTTCTCCAACCAATTCTTCTGATCGTTCTGGCCCATAAATATATGCCGTATCTAATAAATTAATACCATGATTAATGGCTTGACGAACAACATCTTTTCCTTGTTCTTCATCTAAGTTCGGATATAAATTATGCCCACCTACTGCGTTCGTCCCAAGTGCGATTGGAAACACTTCAACATCAGATTTACCTAAGTTTACAAATTGCTTCATTAGACCCAGCTCCTTATCTTTATAACTTTTCCACTATCACACTATCATGATTTAATACAACTTCCAAATGTTAGAATTAGGGTTTGAATTAAGGCGGTGTATTAGAAAAATGTTATGTAGAACTCAGTTAAAATAAGTATTGCTTAAGTTGATATGCATATAGCGCGATTGCTCGTTGACCTTTAAATTACATGTACTTTTGAATCAGAAATTGAAAAACATTTAAGAACGACAATATTAAAGCCATTGCAAATTTAATTTGGTAATTTCTATTGGTTTTTAAGTATGACATGAATGTTTTTATCTATAA